>JBFZCS010000045.1:0-2609 GCA_041307825.1 Azonexaceae bacterium | reverse complement strand
GGACACGTTTCATTTGGCTGGTTTATCCGGGTTACGACCGTTTCCCCGCTATCATCGCGTACTACATCAAGACATTTGTAGAGGCCATTGATGGAGCACGACTTGCGAAACTTCTCTTGCCGCCTCGCGGATGACCAGGCCCATGCGGTCACACAGTTCTTCGAAGTCGAGCAGCGTGAAGAAGCGCACGTTCGGCGTGTCGTACCACTGGTAGGGCAGGTCTTCCGAGACCGGCATGCGGCCGTCGAGTACCGAGCGCAGGTTCTTCCAGTAGGCGAAGTTGGGGAAAGACACGACGGCTTCGCGGCCGACGCGCAGCATTTCGCGCAGGATGCCCTCGGTGTGGCGCACGGTCTGCAGCGTGCGCGACAGCACGACATGGTCGAAGGCTTGATCGGCGAATTCGTCGAGCGGGCGTTCGAGGTTGCCCTGAATGATGTTGATGCCGTTGCGGATCGCCGCGAGGACGTTTTCATCGTCGATTTCGACGCCCCAGCCGTGCACGCCGCGGGTGTCGATCAGGTGCCGTAGCAGCGTTCCGTCGCCGCAGCCAAGGTCGAGCACGCGGTCACCCGGCTCGATCCAGTTGGTGATGAGGTCGAAGTCGGGGCGGCCCAGGGTGTGCGTCATGGCTTGATGTTCCGCAGGTAGGCGTCGACCACGCCGTGATAGTGCGCGTCGTTCATCAGGAACGAGTCGTGGCCGAAATTCAGGCTGATTTCCGCATAGGATACGTTGCGTCCGTTGGCGAGCAGGGCGGCGACGATCTCCTTCGAGCGTGCCGGCGTGAACCGCCAGTCGGTGGAAAAAGAGACGATCAGGAAATTGGCCTTGCTGCGCGCCATGGTGACATTCAGGTCGCCGTTGTCCTCGCGCGCCGGATCGAAATAATCGAGCGCCTTGGTCATCAGCAGGTAAGTATTGGCGTCGAAATAGCCGGCGAACTTGTCGCCCTGATAGCGCAGGTAGGACTCGACCTCGAATTCGACGCCAAAACCGTAGGAAAAGGCGTCATTGCGCAGTTCGCGGCCGAATTTCTCGCCCATCTGGTCGTCGGACAGATAGGTAATGTGGCCGAGCATGCGCGCCAGGCGCAGCCCGCGCACCGGCCGCGTGTTGTGTTCGTAGAAGTGGCCGCCGTGGAAATCGGGGTCGGTCAGGATAGCCTGGCGGGCGACGTCGTTGAAGGCGATGTTCTGCGCCGAAAGCTTGGGGGCGGCGGCGATGACGATGGCGTTGCGCACCCGCTCCGGGTAGGTGGTGCTCCAGCGCAGCGCCTGCATGCCGCCGAGGCTGCCGCCCATCACCGCGGCCCAGCTGTCGATGCCGAGCAGGTCGGCGAGGCGGGCCTGGGCATGGACCCAGTCGATCACCGCGACCATCGGGAAATCGGCCCCCCACGGCTTGCCGGTCGCCGGGTTCGGCGAGGAGGGTCCGGTCGACCCGTGGCAGCCGCCCGGATTATTGACGCCGACGATGAAGAAGCGGTCGGTATCGAGCGGTCGGCCGGGGCCGACGATGTTGTCCCACCAGCCGATGTTCTGCGGGTCGTCGGCATAGTGCCCGGCGACGTGGTGGTTACCCGAGAGCGCGTGACAGACGAGGATGGCGTTCGACTTGGCCGCATTGAGCGTGCCATAGGTTTCATAGACCAGGTCGTAGGCGGGCAACACCCCGCCGCTGCGCAAGTGCAGCGGCTGGTCGAAATGGGCGCGTTGCGATGCGACGACGCCGACGGATTGTCCTGACATGCTGTTCCTGAAAACAAAAACCCAGTTGGCCAACAAACGCGAACTGGGCGGTTCCCGTTTTAGCTGAATTTGTGAAGCGCCCGCAAGCAGAGCTCAAATCGGCGCAGCTGGCGTTCCAGCATGTCGCGGACGATACCGAGCGGGCTGGTAAAAGTCAATCCGGGATCAGCGCCGGGCCGGCTGGACCGGATAGGCGCCGAGAATCTCGCGAAGTTGCGCGGAAATTTCATCGACTGGTGTCGCGAAGGCGAACTTCTTGATGAAAGTCCCATCCGGCCCGAGCAAAATCATGCCTGCGGAATGGTCGACCGCGTAATTCTCGGCACCGGGTTCGCGCACCTTGGCGTAGCGGATCTTGAAGTTGTCGGCGGCGCGGCGGACGAGGGCAGGAGAGCCGGTCAGCCCGAGAATGCGCGGGTCGAAGAATTCGGTGTAGGTTTTGAGGACTTTCGCGTTGTCGCGCTCGGGGTCGACGGTGACGAAGATCGGCTGCAGACGGTCGGCCTGGTCGCCGAGCTGCTTGAGGATGGCGGCCATTTCGACCAGCGTGGTCGGGCAGATGTCGGGACAGTAGGTATAGCCAAAGGCGATGAGCTGGAAGCGCCCGCGAAAATCCTCGCTGGTGATCGAGCGCCCGTTGGTGTCCTGCAGCAGGTAGCGCGGATTGATATTGCTGGTATCGCCGACCAGCAATTCATGCGCCGATTGGGCGGCGGCCGGGCTGCAAACGATCAGCGCGGCAAGCAATGGAGCAAGAAAGCGGATCATTTGGCTACCGGGAATGCGGTCTGCAGATTCTTTTCAGCTTCGCCGAGCGCTTTGGAAAAACTTGCGGTATCGGGGCAGAGAGCCCCCTTG
>JBFZCS010000044.1:0-4161 GCA_041307825.1 Azonexaceae bacterium | reverse complement strand
GCGGTGGCGGCCGCTTCCAGGACGCGCGGCAGTGCCGCGAGAATCACTGGCTGGCCCGCCTCGCTGCGGGCGGCGTTGCCGTCGTGCAGCAGCAGGATGTCACCGGCGGCGAGGTTGCCGGTCAGGCGGCATGCCACATCGTCGGCATCGCGGTTGCGGGTGTCGTAACCGCGTCGCGTCCAGCTGGCCAGATGCAGGCCGTGGCTGGCCAGGATCGGTTCCAGAAAGGGGTTGCGCAGGCCGGCGGTGGGGCGGAAGAACAGCGGCCGCTGGCCGGTGATCGTGGCCAGGCGCTCCTGGCCGGATTCGATATCGCTGGCCATGCGGCGTGGCCCGAAGGTGGAGAAATGCCAGCGGTGATGCTGGCTGTGGTTTTCCACGGCGTGGCCGCGTCGCACGATCTCGCGGCATAGTTCGGGATGGCGTTCCGCCTCGCTGCCGATGCAGAAGAAGCTGGCGCGCGCATCGAATTTGTCGAGCAGGTCGAGCACCTGCGGCGTCACTTCCGGATCGGGGCCGTCGTCGATGGTAATGGCGATATGCCCCGGCGCGGCGGCGGCAGGCAGACGGACCCAGTTCGGGCCGAGGCCGCTGCTGCGCGGCCAGATGCTGACGGCGGTGAGCAGCAGATGATTGGCGGCCAGCGCGGCGACTCCCCACAGCCACCATTCCGGCCGCAGCGCAAACAGGGCCAGCATGCCGAGGTGCAGCGCGAATGTGGCCTGCAACAGCGGTGTCGGTCGCCACTTGCGCGCCGGGTGTGGCGGCGGCAACGGTGGCGGCAGTGTGGTCATCGGCGCTGCGCCAGGATGGCGGAGAAGATCAGCGCGAGGATGGCACCGGGCGCGACCGTGACGCCGATGGCGTTGAGCACCGGTACGCTGGAAAAACCCAGGATGCCGAAGCCGGCCACGGTCGTACTGGTGGCAAGCGCCAGGGAGGCGAGGGTGCGTGGCTGGATGTCGCCGGCAACCTCACCTTGGTCGAAGAACAGCGCGTAGTTGGAACCGACCGCCACCACCAGCAGCATGCCGACCAGATGCAGGATGGTGAGCTGCTGGCCGCTCAGAACCAGCCCGGCGATGACCACGGCCACCGCCATCGCCAGCGGCGTGGCAATGCGCAGCACGCGGCTGGGGGAACGGGTGACGGCATAGAGCAGGGCGAGAATGGCGAGCAGGCCGGCGAGCGACAGCAGGATCGCCTCGCGCAGGTAGCTTTCGTAGAGGTTGTCCGACTCGGCCTTGAGGTCGACGAAGTAAACGCCCGCCAAGCCTGTCTCGGCCAGCGCCGCGCGCATCTTCGCCGCATCGATGACTTGCCGGCTGCCGGCCGCCGCGCGCAGCGGCAGCAGGGCGGTCCAGTGCGCGTCGGCTTGAACCAGCAGCGCATCGACGCCCTCGGCCAGCGAGGCGCCCTCGATGTCCGGCCGGGTCAGCGGCGCGCGCCCGCGCGACCGCGCGACATCGGCAAAGAACGCCTCGAAGCGTTCCGCTCGTAGTGGCAGATCGGCAATGGCGACCTGGAAGCGGCGGCGCAACTCGGCATCGGGCGGCAGACTGGCCTGGCGCTGGCGCTGGCTGGTCTGGCTGGGCAGGTAGAAGGCCGGGCTCTCGAAACTGTCGATGACACCTTGCGCGGCGAGTTGCCGCAGCGCCGTGCCGACGCGTTCGCTGCCGGTCAATGCCGCTTCGCGCCCGGCGGCGGTGACCACGACCAGATAGCGCACGTCGGGCGCGCCCAGGTCTGCGCGCATCGCCATGTCGAGCGCCTGATCGGATTTGGATACCGGGCTCAATGCTGAGAGTTCCTGGTTCCACATCTGGTCGCGCTGGACGACCAGCACCGCGCAGGCCGCCACGAACAGAATCAATACCGGTGTGCGCAGGCGACCTGCCCGCGCCACCGCAAAATACAAGCGGCGGCCGATGGGTTCGAGATCGCGTATGCGCAGGTTTGCCGGCAGCAGATGCGGCAGCACGAAGCGGGTGGTCAGCGCGGCGGTGACCAGCCCGGCGATGGCATACAGGCCGAGTTGGGCCAGACCGGGGAAGCCGGAAAACAGCAGCGAGGCGAAGCCGAATACCGAGGCCAGCACGCCGATCCGGATGGTCGGCCAGTACTCTGCCAGCCAGCGTTGCCGGCCTGCCGCATCATTGGCCACATCGCCGCTCCGCTCCGACTGGGTCAACAGGTAGATGGAGTAATCCACCGCCTCGCCGATCAGCGCGGTGCCGAAGCCGAGGGTGACGCCGTGGATCGTGCCGAAGCCCAGGCTGACCGCCGCGACGCCGGCCAATGCGCCGGATAGCACCGGCAGCAGGCCGAGCAGCAGCGCCGGGAAGGAACGATAGACCAGCCCGAGCAGGCCGATGATGATCAGCGTGCTGATGCCGGATAGCCTGGCCACTTCGTCCTTGATGGTGGCGCGCGCGGAGACGGAGAAAGGGCCGGGGCCGGTCATCGACAATTGCATCGCCGGACTCGCGGTGGCCTGAAAAGCCGTGCGGATCGCGGCGACCGCCTGTTCCTGCGCGTCGGTGTCGGCGCCCTCGGCGCGGGTGCGCGCCAGTAGCAGCGCGCGCCTGCCGTCGCGCGAGACCCAGACGCCGTCGGCCATTTGCGGTTGGCTTTTGCCACCCGCCATGCCCTCGATCAGTTGCATGAACTCGCCGGTCGGGTCGCGCGGCAGCAGCGCCTTGCTGAATAGGCCGGAAGAGGTGGACAACTGCTCGATGCTGTCTTCGATGCCGGCGCGCAAACCCTCCGGCGTGAAGCGCTCGGCAGTCACCATCGGGCTGAGCAGATAGCGGTTTTCCAGCAGGATCTGGCGGTCGCGTTCCAGGCCCAGGCTCTCGCCGTTGGCAATGTGCAGAAAGCGGGCATCGGCGCGTAGGCGGGCGGCCATGGCCAGTGAAGCGCGCGCGCGCGCGGCCGGGTCGCCACCGTCGATGCCGATCAGGATCAGGCGCGAGGCGATGCCGGATTTGAGTTGTTCGACCAGGAGTTGCTGTTCCTGCGTCGGCGTGCGCGGCAGAAACGCGGACAGGTCGGCGGTGAAGCTGGCCCGACTGACGATCCACACCGATACGCTCAGAAAGATCAGCCAGAGCGCAATCGCGAGTCGGTTGTGTCGAAGGCCATGTCGCATCATGGCGCGGCGCCCTGGCGGATGGTCATCACCGAACGGTCGCCGTCGGCAAGCAGGATTTCCATCCGGCGCACTTCATCGCGCACGCCTTCCATGCGAATCCGGGTGACGATGCCGGCGACCTTGGCTTCACGCGGCACCAACAGCAGAACCCAGCCACTGCCGCCGCCGCTCAGGGTCAGGTGGTAGACCTGTTCCAGCGTCTTGCGATCGCCGGCCAGGGTGGCGCGGATGCTTTCGATCATGCCGGCGATTTCCGGATAGCTTGCCAGTTGCAGCACATGCTTTTTGCCGCGCCGCTCGACGTTGAGCACATCGCCGTCCAGCACCAGCGTTTCCGGCTTCGGCTTCAACGTGCGTTTCTCCAGGCGGCTGGGCGGAATGAACAGCAGTTCGCCAGACGACTCGACCGGCTGGTCCATGATGGCGAGATATTTCTTCTCGCTGAAGCTGGCTGTGCTGCGTTTGTTGTTGGCCATCGTCGCCATCAGTTGGTCGATGCCGAACGGCGCGGCCAGGGCGGGCAGGGCGATCCCGAGCAACAGGAGCAGGGCGGCGATCCGGGTCATGCCGTTTTGCTGCCGGTATTGCGCTCGATGCGTGGCGAGGCCCGCCAGAAATCGAAGAAGTTGAACCAATTGAACGGCGCGGCGCGGCAGTGGCGTTCCAGGCAGGCGGTATAAGCCAGGGTGGCTTGCCGGATGGCGGCGTCGCGCTCCTTGCGCTCGATGCCGGTAAAGTCGGCGAGCGGCTCGAAGTGGATGGCGTAGCGGTTGCCGCCCAGATAGAGGCCGCACATGAACAGTACCGGGCATTTCAGCATGGCGGCCAGCCGCATCGGGCCGAGCGGAATTTCCGCGGGCTGGCCGAGGAAGGGCACGCTCAAGGTGGGATTGCGGCCGAGCGTGCGGTCGCCCAGCACGCCCAGCACTGTGCCCTCCTCCAGCCGCGCCTGCACCAGCAGCATGGAATCGAGCTGGCCGAGCGGGATGATGTCCCGCACTGCCGCC
>JBFZCS010000043.1:0-5377 GCA_041307825.1 Azonexaceae bacterium | reverse complement strand
TGGCTGTTCGGGCGCATCGCCGCCAACCATGCACTGGGCGACGTCTTCGCGATGGGCGGGACGGCGCAAACGGCGACCGCCATCGCCACCGTGCCACCCGGTCTCGAAAGCAAGGTCGAGGACGTCGTTTTCCAGATGATGGCCGGCGCCGTCTCGGTGCTCAACGAAGCCGGCTGCGCGCTGGTCGGCGGGCACACCGGTGAAGGCAAGGAACTGGCGCTCGGCTTCGCGATCAACGGCCTGATCGACGAAACGCTGGCCGGTGTCATGCAGAAGGGTGGCATGCAGCCTGGCGACGTGCTGATCCTGACCAAGCCGATCGGCACCGGCACCTTGTTCGCGGCTCACGCCCGGCTGCAGGCGGCCGGGCGCTGGATCGACGCGGCGCTCGAATCGATGCAGGTCTCGAATCGCGCCGCCGTACCCTGCCTGACCGCCCACGGTGCGACCGCGTGCACCGACCTCACCGGCTTCGGCCTGCTCGGCCACCTGGTCGAAATGACGCGCGCTTCGGGCGTCGATGCCGAACTCGAGTTGTCGGCGCTGCCGCTGCTCGATGGCGCGGTCGACACCGTCGCCGCCGGCATTCTCAGTTCATTACAGCCGGCCAACGTGCGCCTGCGCCGGGCGCTGCGCGATCCGGAAGCCTTCGTCGACCATCCGCGTTATCCCTTGCTCTTCGACCCGCAAACCGCCGGCGGCCTGCTCGCCAGCGTACCGGCCGAATCGGTCGAGGCCTGCCTGGCTGAATTGCGTGGCCTTGGCTACCCGCAAGCCGTTCGTGTCGGCCGTATCCTGGCCCAAGGCGAAGCAATGGAACCGATACGGCTGATCGGCTGAACTGTTCAGGCTCCTATCTCGTTTGAGATAGTTTTTCAGGGTGGAATCGACCGGTAGAAACCGACCCACTGCGGACGGTTGATCCGTCATGGGTTCAAAGACAGGTAGTAAAGTACAGCAGTCATTCCACGCGACTGCCCACTGGCAAGTCGTCTGACACCCACTCGAAATTCAACAGAAACAAGCGAGTTATCCATGACCCCTTCAGATCTTTCAGCCCTTGAGACGATCGTCCGCGCCGTCGCGCGTGAAGAGTTGCTCGAACGCTTTCGCCATACCAGCCGTCGCGAAAAGGCGGATGGCAGCTGGTTGACCGAGGCCGACCTGGCGATGCAATCGCGCTTGCAGGCCGAACTGGCGGCGCGCCACCCTCGGATTGCCTTGCTTGGCGAGGAAATGGAGGCGATGCAACAGGAGCGGTTGCTGGACGAGGCAGGCAACGCAAGCGGCGAAGATCACGGCGGACTGTGGATTCTCGACCCGCTCGACGGCACCAGCAACTACGCTGCCGGCATCCCACTGTTCGCCGTTTCCCTGGCGCTGATGCGCCAAGGCCGCATCGAGGCCGGTATCGTCTTCGACCCGATGCACGATGAATCCTTTGCCGCCCTGCGTGGCCATGGAGCCACGCTCAATGGAGAAACGCTGCGGGCGCCTGCGTCCGGAATTCCGCTTGCCAAGACGACCGCCTGCATCGACTTCAAGCGTCTGCCCGCCACGCTGGCGGCGCGCATTGCCGCTACGCCACCCTATTCGTCACAGCGCTCGATCGGCTCGGTTGCGCTCGACTGGTGCTGGGTGGCGGCGGGTCGCTTCCATCTGTATTTGCATGGCCGGCAAAGCCTGTGGGATTACGCCGCGGGCAGCCTGATACTGGAGGAAGCCGGCGGCCATGCCGACACTCTCGACGGTCGGCCAGCAGCGCTGAACCTGGTGGCACGATCCGCTGTCTGCGCCGCAGACAGCAGGCTGTTCGAGCAATGGCTCGACTACCTTCGAGCCACTTGATTCCCAACGTCATGACTTCTCTCAGCTTGTCGCTTTGGATTGTTCTCGGCATCCATCTCGCTTCGATGAGGTATTCCCCAAGAACCGAAATAATCAGTTGCAGCTGACACGCCCTGATTGAAGGTCGCCAATATGGTGAACTGCGGTCGGACATGCAGGGCAGTTTCTTGCCTCGTCACTGCCTCTTGATGGCCGATTTGCGACCCTTGCTCAACGCCACATACCAGATCAACCCTGAGTCTCGACAACCGTGCCGGTCGCTGCGTAACGCCTCGCGGGCAACGGACCGCTCCAACTTTCCGTTACTTCCTCTCGCCCCAGACCTCGGCCACCCGCGCATCGCGCCCGCAGGCGGCGCGGTAGTAGCCGTAGCGCAGCGGGTTTTTCCTGTAGTAATCCTGATGGTATTCCTCGGCCCGCCAGAACATCGATGCCGGGGCCAGTTCGGTGTAGATGTTCGCGAAGCGGCCGCTTCGCGCCAGCATCTCGCGGCTGGCTTCGGCGACTTCCCGTTCCGCCTCGTTCTGCCAGTAGATGCCGCTGCGGTATTGCGGGCCGACATCGCAGAATTGTTTATCCTTGACCGTCGGATCGATATGTCGCCAGAAGTAGCCGACCAGTTGCGGGTAGCTGATTCGTTGCGGATCGTAGATCACCCGAATTGCTTCGGTGTGCCCGGTGCGCCCGGAACTGATTGCCCGATAGCTCGGGTTTTCGGTCCACCCGGCGGTGTATCCGGATTCCACGTCGACGACACCCGGAAGCTTCTCGAAATCCTGCTCCATGCACCAGAAGCAGCCGCCCGCGAAAATCGCCGTGGCAACCGGGCCAGCGTAGGGCGGCGGCGGTTCCGCTTCGGGCATCTGGGCATGGGCGGTGAGCGCAACGACCGCGATGATGGCGATGACTGCGGTCAACCTGGAAAAAAGGGGCATTTTCATGTTCGCAGCGCCGGCAATGGCGCGCCCCGGACCACGAAGGCCAGCGCGACGCCATTGTTGCAGTAACGCTTGCCGGTCGGCTTGGGGCCGTCATTGAACACATGCCCCTGGTGCCCGCCGCAGCGCGAGCAGTGATACTCGGTGCGCGGATAGATCAGCTTGAAGTCGGTCGTGGTGCCGAGGGCGCCGGCGATCGGCTGCCAGAAACTGGGCCAGCCGGTGCCGCTGTCGTACTTGTGGGCGCTGTCGAACAGCGGCTGGGCGCAGGCGGCGCAGATGAAGGTGCCATCCTGTTTTTCCGCGTTCAGCGGGCTGCTGCCGGCGCGTTCGGTGCCTTCCTCGAACAGGACGTGATAGGCATCCGGCGGCAGCAGCTTGCGCCACTCGTCGCGGGGTTTGGTCAGCGGGAAGGGGGCAGCCGCGCCGGCTGTGCCAAAGGGCAGGGCGCTGGCGGCCATCAGTCCGGAAATCCGGAAAATCCAGTTGCGGCGGTTCATGATTTCTCCTGCGGTTAACGCCGGCGCCACAAACGGGGCGCCCAACGTTTTAGAACTTCTGGTACTTAGTCGCTCGAACCGGGTTTTTGTTACAAAATAATTGAGGCTGCGGCGGCGTGCCGGAGGTCATGGGCCGGTCCGTGCGCGATGCGCTGGTAATAGGACAGCCAGGCCGGCGAACCTGGCGGCCAGTTGGCAAGGAACTGGCGTTCCCAGGCGGCGGCATCGTAGGCGACCGGCAGGGCATGGATGTGGGAGCCGCGCAGCGTTGCGCCGTAGAGCGCCGTGTCGTTTGGGGGCGTGAGGCTGATCCGCGTCAGCAGGCCGGTACGCCGACCGCTGAAATTCGGCATGCCGGCGGCGCCGTTGTTGATCACCAGCCCGGGGCGCTCGCCACCATGAAATGGCCGAAGGGCCGGCAGACAGGTATGGGTGCTGGCAAAAACGTCGACGTCGGCGCGCCGGAAGGCTTCGTGCACCCATCCCGCATTGTCCGGATCATCCATCGCCGCGGCGTCGAAACGCCAGCCGGCGAGGGAATCGGCATCGCCGTGCACGATGCCGATGCGGCAGTCGCCGACCACGAAGCGAGCCACCATCGGCAACGCGGCAAGCCGTTCCAGCAGCGCCGGGTGCCGGGCTGCCGTTGCCTTGAGCCGGGCGTGGATGCGGTTGGAGCGTTCGACGACTGCACCCTCGACATGCTCCGGGTAGGCACAGCCGCAACCGGCGGCATCGCCCGTCGCCCCGAGTTCGGCTTCGACATTGCCGAGCGTGGCCTGATGGGCCAGAACGCGGCGATTGATTTCGCCGAACCCCGCATCGTCGACGTTGAACCAGTTGAAGTCGCCGTTGAAGACGATAGTAACTGGCCCGGGTTCGGCGGCGGCCATGGCCTCGATCGCCTCCAGCGCCGGCAGGTTGCCGTAGAGACCGCCGACGACATAAAGCGTCTCGGCCGCGCCGGCCGGCAGGCGGGCGAGCGCCTCGGCGCCGTGCCGGTAGGGGAGCGGGCAGGAACGGCCGGCCAGTTCGCTCACGACGAGATCTCCAGAATGTTGCCGGGCGCAAGCTGCCAGTGCTGGTTCTCATTGCCGGCATCGGGCCGGTACAAATTGACGAGTTTTTCGTCGTCGACCGCAGCAATCGGCAAATCGAAGGCGATGCGGCCCTGGCGGAGGCCGATCACCCGATCCGCCAGCAGCGGCAGCAGGGACGGATTGTGGACGACGGTGATCAGCGTCGCCGCGGCGGCAGCCTGGCGCAGCAGATGGCAGACTTCCGCCGCCGCCGCCGGGTCGAGCGCGGCGGTCGGCTCGTCGGCCAGAATCAGGCGCGGTCCCTGCATCAGCAGGCGGGCGATCGCCACTTTCTGGCGCTCGCCGCCCGAGAGCCGGTCGGCGCGCATTGCGGCGCGCGGTAGCAGGCCGACGGCGTGCAGCGCCGCTTCGGCGCGGGCAATCTCAGGCGCCGGGAAACAGCGCGTCCAGCTCCGCCAGCCGGTGACCCGCCCGAGGCTGCCGATCAGCACGTTGTCGAGAGCGGAAAGGCGGGCAACCAGATGCAGGCCCTGCAGCACCTGGCCGAGTTCCCTCCGCAAGGCGCGCAATTGTCCGGCGGGCAGCGGCTGGCCGAGTTGCCGGCCGAGCACCTCGACCTGCCCGTGGGCCGGCGGCATGAAGCCGCTCAGCAGGCGCAGCAGGGTCGATTTGCCGGCGCCGTTGTGGCCGACGACGGCAATCCGCTCGCCGTGCCGCACCGTCAGTTGCCCGATCTCCAGCAGCGCCCGGCCATCGGCCGCGCACAGCACGGACGCGCGGGAAAGGCAGGGCGCCGCGCTCATGCCAGCGCCGTCCGTATCCGCCGGCTCAACGAATCGATGGAAACGACCAGGGCGATGACGACGATCAGCACGGTCGCCAGCCGTCCCCACTGGAAAAGCGCTGTGGCTTCGGTGATCAGCAGACCCAGCCCGCCGGCGCCGATCAGGCCGAGGACGGTCGAGTCGCGGATGTTGAATTCCCAGACATAAAGATGGCTGGAGACGAATTGCGGCAGCACCGACGGCCATACCGCGTTGAAAAATACCGA
>JBFZCS010000042.1:0-12334 GCA_041307825.1 Azonexaceae bacterium | reverse complement strand
TATGGATGGCCGCCGCTTCCCTTCCTTCGAGCGCATCTTCCGAATTGCGCAGCAGGTTGTGAATGACCTGGCGCAATTGTGTCGCATCGCCCAGCACCTTGGGCAGGTCGCCGGCGAATCGTGTCTCGATGCTCACCGTCGAACTTTCGTAGAGTCCGAGAACCTCGCTGACCAGCGCGCCGAGATCGAGCGGCTCAACCTCGGGTACCGGCAAGCGGGCATAGTCACGGAAATCATCGACCATCCGCTTCATCGCCTGCACCTGGTTGATGATCAATTGCGTGCCGCGCGTCAGCATGTCGGCGTCACCATTCATCAGCTTGCCAGCAAGTTTGAACTGGAGGCGCTCGGCGGATAACTGGATCGGCGTCAGCGGATTCTTGATCTCGTGCGCCAGCCGCCTGGCGACTTCGCCCCAAGCCGCGCTGCGCTGGGCCGCAACGATTCGCGTCACATCGTCGAAGACCACGACGTCGCCCCCGCCACTGGTTACAGGCAGACGCGATCCGCGCAACAACAATACCTGCGGCATGCCGTTGGTGCGTTCGAGTTCGACCTGGGTCTGCCATTCGACCTCCTTCGCGGTCGCGAAGTTGTGGCGGATGAACTGCCCGAGAACGTTCTGCCGCGGCCATTGATCGACGGCGGCACCGATCAGGCCGGAAAAGTCGTCGTTCAGGATGGTCAGGGCGCCCTCGTTGATGGTACGCAGCACCGAATTGCGGTCGAATACCAGCACCCCGGCCGACAAATTGGCGAGGATGGACTCCAGATAGCCGCGTGCCGACTCGAGTTCGCTCCGATGGCGTTCGGTTTCGCGGCGGGCATCATCGAGCTGACGGGTCATGCGGCTGAAAGACTGGGTCAGCATCCCCAGTTCATCGCGGCTATAGACCGCCTGACGCGGCGAAAAGTCGCCCTGAGCGACCGCCTGCGTGCCTTCGGCGAGAATCGAAAGCGGCGCCGACAACCGCCGCGTCATGACAAAAGCCAGCGCAAAGGCGCCGAACAGGGCGACCAGCACGGTCAGGGTCAGGGTCAATGCATAAATCCGGGTCAACCCCTGACGCGCCAGCTGCAATTCCTGGTAGTCGCGATAGACCCCCTGCACCGCATCGGCATCGTAGGCGAGCGACGGCGGCACCGGCTGGATCAGTTGCAGGATGCGCGGCTCCTCGAGCACGGTGCGCGCGGCGACGGGAACCAGCACCCGCAGGTAGAGCTTCCCGCCCTCGCCCTCGACCGCGGTAACCACCTGCGTGCTGCGCGCCTGCTTCAACTGGGCCTGCGTCGGCAGGTCGGAAAGCAGGCCGCTGATCTCGCTGCTGGCGCTGGAAAGCAACTGGCCGCCGACCGAGAACAGGGCTGCGGACTGCACAGCGCTTTGTTCGCGCAGCCGCAACAGCGCCGAGCGACGGCCGGCCTCCTTGAGATCCGAAAGCTCGTTCGCCATGCTCTGCGCCTTCCCCGTAAGATCGGTCAACAGCGAGTCGAGCGCCGAACGGCCGAGATGAAGTCCGGATTCGAGCGCCTTCTCGACCCGTACATCGAACCAGCTTTCGATCGAGCGTGTCACGAATTGCACCGACACGCCATAGACGAGGGCGCCGGGCAGGACGGCGACGATGCCGAACATCATCATCAGGCGCAACTTGAGCCGGGCACCAAAAACCTGGGCCCGGTAGTCGCGCCACAGCAATCGCAACTGCCAGCTGACCAGACTGAGCATGGCCAGCGCCAGGATGACGTTGAGGCCGATCAGCAGCGGATAGTGACGTGTGAAGATCGCCGTGTCCGCCGCCGTGGACATCAGCAGCAGGAACCAGAGAATGGCGCCCAGCGTCGCGGCGATGGCGCCGCCGGCCGCCAGGAAGCGCTTCACTTGGCCTCCGCCGGCAGGGTTGCCTGCCAGACTTTCCAGTCGGATGCGAGGTTCCAGTCCTTGTTGCCCAGGGCGGCAATCTGGAAGGGGCGCGGCAACTGGTTGATGTCGAGGCGCATGCGCAGCGCCGCCGTGTAGGTTTCACCGGGTCGAACGCCGGCTTTCTCGGCGCCCTTGTCGATCACCAGCCAGTTGCGCAGTCGTGACAACATGCGCAAGGCGTCCGACAACGAGTCGAAAGACAGATGAAGGCCGCCGGTCGACAAGCGGTACTGGCGCGTCAAGGCGTGATATGAGAGGCGATAGGTCTGACTGCGACTGACCAGCTTTTCGTCGAGCCAGTACCAACGTGGCCGCGTCATTTCGAAATCGGTGACGAAGTAAAGAACAACGCCTTTGGTTACCGCCTCTTCGAGGCGCTCGTTGAGCTCGAAACTGAAATCGGCTGCCACGACATAGCCGTCCTCGCTCGCCGTGATCTGCGGATTGGTGATCTCGATCTCGGCCGCCAGCACCAGCGCGGGGACGATGGCCAGCAGGGCAAGAAGCCAGCCGCGGAGGCGCTCAGGGACGTTTTTCAAGACGGCAGTAAAAAAAACCGTCATGATCGGCAGTCGGCAATATTTGCTCCTCATGGGCACGCCGGGCATCCGGGCGGGTCGCCAAAAAACGGGAAATCTGCCCGGTGTTCTCCTCGGGAAAAACTGAGCAGGTCGCATACAGCAGTTTACCCCCCGGCTGCACGACCTGCCACAGGGCATCGAGAATCCGTGCCTGGGTCCTGGCGAAACTGGCGATGTCGGTTTCCCGCCGCAGCCACTTGGCATCCGGGTTACGGCGCGCAACGCCGCTGGCCGTGCAGGGTACATCGGCAAGTACCGCGTCGAACGGCCGACCGTCCCACCAGGTGTCGAGCCGGGCGCAGTCGGCCGCCTTGAGCGAGGCGTGCAAGCCCAGCCGGGCAAGGTTTTCCGCGACACGACGGCAACGCGACGGCTTCAGATCGAGCGCCAGCAAATCGAGATCGGCACGCTCCAGCAAGTGCGCCGCCTTGCCGCCCGGGGCCGCGCAGGCGTCGAGCACCCGGCTGCCGGGCACTGGGTCGAGCAAGGCGGCAGCCATTTGCGCCGTCGGATCCTGAACCGAGACCAGGCCTTCGGCAAAGCCCGGCAAACGCTCGACCGGCACCGGCCGGTCGAGCATCAGTCCCGCCTCGCCGCAAGGGCTCGCGCCTATGCCTTCGGCGCTCAGACGCATCCGGTATTCCTCGCGCGTGCAGCGCCGGCGATTGACGCGCAGCGCCATCGGCGGCGGCTGATTGCCGGCGGCGACGACGTCGGGCCACACCGCCGGATAAGCCGCCTGCAATCGGCGCAGCCACCAGTCCGGGTGCTGGCTGGCGGCGACCGGATCAGCTGCCAGTTCGGCAAGCAATTGCGTCTGCTGGCGCAAGTAGTTGCGCAAAACGCCATTGACCAGCCCCCGGAAGCGCCCTTCGGCCAGCTCTCCGGCCGCTGCAACGGCTTGATCGACAACGGTATGAGTTGCATCGGGACGCGTCTCCAGCCGGTACAGTGCGACCAGCAACAGGGCACGCACTTCAGGCGCATCCAGCGGACGGGCCAGCAGCCGACCGAGGAGGAAATCACCGTGTCCGTATCGGCGCAGGCTGCCATAGACAAGATCCTGCACCGCCGGACGAGCCACCGGGTCGACCCGGCCGAGCAGGCCGTCGGCCAGACTTTGCCCGGCGAACACCGCGGCATCGATGCGGGCAGCATGCAGGAAGGCGAAAGCCAGAGAATTGAGGGGCAATCCGGACATAGGCCACAATTATCGCACGCGGCATAATGGTGCAATGCGCCCGTACCTGTTCGCCCTGCTAATTCTGCTGTTCACGCCTCATGCCAAGGCGTGGAACGCCGCCGGTCACCGGCTGGTGGCGGCAATCGCTTGGCAACAGCTCTCGCCCGCCAGCCGGAACTTTGTCGCCGAGGCCCTGGCCGCGCATCCCGACCATGACCGCTGGGTCGCCAAGGCACGTACAGCGGACCCGGCGGACATCTTCGCCGAAGCGTCAACCTGGCCCGACGACATCCGCAATGACCCGCGCTTCCACGACGTTGGAAACGATGAGCCCACGCCAACGCTTCCCGGCTTGGTAGATACCGCGCGCCACAAGAACTGGCATTACGTCGATCTGGATGACCGCGGACTGACCAGAAAAGGTGAGGTTGACCGGCAGATCGAGCGCCTGAGTCATTTGCTGCGGTCGACCCGGAAAAACGACGAAATTTCGTATGCCCTGCCCTGGTTGCTGCATCTGGCCGCCGACATCCACCAGCCCCTGCATGTCGGCCGCACCGATGACGATGGCGGAAACGCGGTCGACATCGAAAATCCGTTCAACAAGCGCCGCCCGTTGGTCAACCTGCACACCTACTGGGACGACCTGCCCGGCCCGCCCTGGCTGCGCGGCCAGCGCCTTGAAAAGCGCGTGCGGCGCCTGATCGCCGACCACCCTGCCCCGGTGCACGGCGACGTCGCGCTGTGGCGGGACGAAAGCCATCGGCTGCTCCCCGCGACCTACCCCGAAGCCGACGACAGCCTGCGGCCGATCGTCAGCGAGTCGTTCAACCGGCAGGCGTATGTACTCGCCGACCGGCGCATCGTCGACGCCGGCTACCGCCTGGGATGGTTGCTCGAAACGAACATCAGCGCGCGCGTTTCACGTGAAACGCAATAAAATCACGCCATGAATGGCCTGCACCTGATCGCTGATCTCCATGACTGCCGTTGCGCAATCGAATTCCTCTACGACGCGCCGCAGCTCGAATCGTTCTGTGTCGCGGCCTGCACCGGGAACGGGCTGACCGTCGTCGGCCGCCTCTTCCACGCCTTCCGTGATGCCTCGGGCAAGCCGGCCGGTGTCACCGGCACCGTCGTGCTGGCCGAGTCCCATCTGGCCGTGCATACCTGGCCGGAAGTCGGTGGTGTCACGCTCGACGTCTATGTCTGCAACTTCAGCGGCGACAACAGCCGCAGCGCGCACGGACTGTTCGCCGAAATGATCGCCGCCTTCGCCCCGGCCCGCCTGGAAAAAAAAGAGGTGGCGCGCGGCCACCTCCTCCATCCGGTTTCCGCGATCTAACGCACCATCGCCCGCAAGCGGGCGATCCGCTCCTCGGTCGGCGGGTGGGTCGAGAACAAAAGCCCTTGATGCCACCGGCTGAAAGCGGATTGAGGATCAACATCTGCACCGTTTCCGGATGCGCCTCCGGCGGCATGTTCCGGGTTGCGCCCGGTGGCGAAGGCATTCGGCTGCTGCTCGTCGATGAGGTATGCCCGCGGCATCGGCAGACCGGCGCGCTGCGCCAGATCGCGCACCATGCCGGAGCGCCCGAATTCAAGCCGGCAGGTCGAAACGATCGCCCGCCTTGAGCGGATGACCTGCCAGAAACTCGCGCACCGGCAGCCGCCTTCCGCCCGCCTTCTGCAATTCGCTGACCGCCAGGGCGCCGCTGCCGCAGGCGATGACGATGCTGCTGCGGTCGACGCTCAAAATCCGCCCTTTTTCACCGGAACCGGCGACCGGCACGGCCTGCCAGAGCTTGACGGTCTGTCCGCCGAACTGCGCCTGTGCGCCGGGAAACGGATTGAAGGCACGGATATGGCGATCGAGTTCCTGCGCATCCTTCGACCAGTCGATCAGCGCTTCGGCTTTTTCGATCTTGTGGGCGTAGGTCACGCCTGCCGCTGGCTGCAGCTCCGCCGGCAAAGGCAGCCCGCCGAGCGCGTCGACGATCAAGCGCGCCCCGCGCTCGGCCAGCCGGTCGTGCAACGTTGCCGCATTGTCGGCCGCGCCGATCGGACAAGCCGCGCGCAGCAACACCGGCCCGGTATCGAGGCCGGCCTCCAACTGCATGATACAGACGCCGGTTTCTTGGTCTCCAGCCAGCAGAGCGCGCTGGATCGGCGCCGCCCCGCGCCAGCGCGGCAGCAGCGAGCCATGGATATTGATGCAGCCGAAGCGCGGCATGTCGAGCACGACCTGCGGCACGATCAGGCCATAGGCCGCGACAACCATCACGTCCGCCTGAACTGCCGCAATTTTTTCCTGCGCTGTCACGTCCTTCAGCGTTTGCGGCTGGAACACCTCGATCCCGCTCGCCTCCGCCAGACGCTTGACCGGCGACGGCTGCAGGGCCATGCCACGCCCTGCCGGACGATCAGGCTGGGTCAGCACCAGCGGCACATCATGCCCCGCCGCGACGATCGCGCGCAATGCATGCACCGCGAATTCGGGCGTTCCGGCGAAAATTACCCTCATGCCGTGACCCGGGCCTGCTTGGCCAGCTTGCTCCGGATACGCGTCTGCTTCAGTTGCGACAGGTGATCGACGAACACTGTGCCGTTGAGATGATCAAGTTCATGCTGGATGCACACCGCCAGCAGCCCCTCGGCAACCAGGGTTCGCTGCGCGCCGTCGCCGTCCTGATAATGGACGGTCACCCGCTCGGCCCGCTGGACCTTCTCGTAAATGCCTGGGACCGAAAGACAGCCTTCCTCGCCTTCCTGCTGCCCCTGAAAATTCTCGAGGCGCGGGTTGATCAAGGCCAGCAACTGGTTCCTGTCTTCCGAAATATCGATCACGACGATCTGCTTGAGCACATCCACCTGAGTGGCCGCGAGGCCGATGCCGGGCGCTTCGTACATGGTTTCAGCCATGTCGGCGATCAATTGGCGAACGGTATCGTCGATATTCGTTACCGGCGCCGCAATCTTCTTCAGGCGCGGATCGGGAAAACGCAAAATGGGTAGAAGAGCCATGGGAAGTACCGAAAAAAGCTTGCTCGCTTAAGTTATTACGTGCAGAATCTCATGCAATTCCAGAGATATGGAAGCGGGTTTGCCTGCCATGGATATGACCATGCCAGCATCGCCTTGTTCCGTCGGCACGTGAGGTTACGACTATGGTACGCATTATATCCGCGCTCATCCTGGCCGTGATGGCCGTTTGTGCATCGGCCGCCGAGCCCCTTAAGCTCGTCGACAATCCCCCCGACCGCCACGTCGTCGTGCGCGGCGACACGCTGTGGGGAATTTCCGGCAAGTTCCTCAAAGAACCTTGGCGCTGGCCGGAAGTCTGGAACATGAACCGCGAGGAGATCAAGAATCCGCACCTGATCTATCCCGGTCAGGTCGTTTATCTCGACCGCTCGGGCAAGACCCCGCGCCTGCGCCTCGGCAAGTCCGTCAAATCCCGTAGCGGTACCGACAAGCTGCAGCCGCATGTCTATTCCGACCCGGTTCAACAGGCGATCCCGAGTATTCCGCCCAACCAGATCGAACCCTTCCTGTCCCAGCCGCTGATCGTCGAGCAGGGCGAACTGGACACCGTGCCACGCATCGTCGCCGGACCGGAATTCCGCGGCATGATGGGCAATGGCGACCAGGCTTTCGCCACTGCCATTCCCGATGCCAGCGTCGTGCGCTGGAACGTTTTCCGCCCGGGCAAGCCGCTCATCGACCCGGATACCGGCATCGCCATCGGCTATGAGGCCTTCTTCCTCGGCAACGCCAGTCTGGTCCAGCCCGGCGAACCCGCCGTCCTCCAGATCACCGTGGCCAAGGAAGAGATCATGCGCGGCGACCGTCTGATCCCGGCGCCGCCCGTCAATATCATTTCCTATGTCCCGCATCGCCCGGACACTCAGGTGGCCGCCCGGGTCATGTCGATCTACGGCGGAGTCGATGTCGGTGGTCGCGCCTCGATCGTCAGCCTAAACCGCGGCAAGAACAACGGGCTGGAAGTCGGACATGTCCTCGCCCTGTTCCGGAATCGTATCTCTAGCTCTATCGACGAGGACACGATGCGACGCGTCGATACGCCGATTCCGGAAGAGCGCTACGCGCTGGTCTTCGTCTTCCGCGTGTTCAATGGCGTCTCCTACGCGCTGGTCCTGGAGTCTTCAAAGCCGGTTACCGTCGGCGACTATGCAAGAAATCCGTGATTGACCAGGACGGGTTGGCCGCCTGGTTGCGGCTGACCCTGATCCCCGGCATCGGCGGCGAGACGCAGCGCAAGCTTCTCGCCGCTTTCGGTTTACCCGAGGCCGTTTTCGCCGCCGGACGGCTCGCGGTACGCGGTGTGGTCGGCGAGCGTGCCGACCTCCTCTTCGATTTTGACCCCGCCGAAGCTGTCGACCGCAGCATCGCCTGGGCCGGGCAGCCCGGCCAGCACATCCTGACCCTGGCTGATGCGGCTTATCCGCAGGCCTTGCTGGAAATTTCCGATCCGCCCAGCCTGCTCTATGTGCGCGGCAACCCTGCGCTGCTGCAGAAGCGCGGGCTTGCCATCGTCGGCAGCCGCAACGCGACGCCGCAAGGCCTGCAGACCGCCGAGACTTTCGCCAAGACGCTGGCCGCAAGGGGACTCGGCATCATCAGCGGCCTCGCCCTCGGCATCGACGCCGCCGCCCATCGCGGCGCACTGGGCGCCGACGGCGAAACCATCGCCGTCATCGGCACCGGCGCCGACCGCGTCTATCCGGCGCGCAACAAGGAACTTGCCGTGGCGATCGCCGAACGCGGCGCCATCATCTCGGAATTCCCGCTGGGCACGCCGGCAATCGCCGCCAACTTTCCCCGCCGCAACCGCATCATCTCAGGCTTGTCGTGTGGCGTGCTGGTGGTCGAGGCGGCGCCTGAGAGCGGATCGCTGATCACTGCCCGCCTTGCTGCGGAGCAGGGGCGCGAGGTCTTTGCCATTCCCGGGTCGATTCATTCCCCGGTTGCCCGCGGTTGCCACAAGCTGATCAAGCAGGGAGCCAAACTGGTCGAAACGGCGCAGGACATTCTCGAAGAACTCGGCAGCTATGCCGACTCCGGCACCCGCCAGGAAGCCATCGCGGTTACCGGTGACAATGACATTCTCAAGGCGCTCGGCCACGACCCCTGCGTGCTGGACGATCTGGTCGAGCGCACCGGACTGAGCGCCGACCTGTTGCTCGGCGAACTGCTGACGCTGGAACTCGACGGCCTGATCGCCACCCTGCCCGGCAACCGTTACCAGCGCCTCGCCTGAGCCACCATATATAGAGACGGCTTGCCAAGCCGCGCACCGGGCACTTATCATGCCCCGGCAACCTACCGACAGAACCCATGACAAAAAAGCTGATCATTGCCGAAAAACCTTCCGTCGCCGCCGACATCGCCAAGGCGCTGGGAGGGTTCACCAAGCACGACGACTATTTCGAGAGCGAGGATTTGGTCCTCTCGTCGGCGGTCGGCCATCTGCTGGAACTCTCCTGTCCGGAAGAATTCGAGGTCAAGCGCGGTAAATGGTCTTTCGCCCACCTGCCGGTCATTCCCCCGCACTTTGCGCTGTCGCCGATCGAGAAGACCGCATCGCGGCTCAAGGTGCTCAACAAGCTGATCAAGCGCAAGGATGTTTCAAGCCTGATCAATGCCTGTGACGCGGGGCGCGAGGGCGAACTGATCTTCAACTACATTGCACAACACGCGAAGACCAGCAAGCCGATTCAGCGCCTGTGGCTGCAGTCGATGACCCAGGGCGCAATCCGCGACGGCTTCTCGCACCTGCGCAACAGCCAGGAAATGCAGGGCCTCGGCGACGCCGCCGTCTGCCGTTCCGAGTCGGACTGGCTGGTCGGCATCAACGGCACGCGGGCAATGACCGCCTTCAACTCGAAGACCGGCGGCTTCCACTTGACCACCGTCGGCCGCGTGCAAACGCCGACGCTGGCTATCGTCGTCGAGCGCGAACGCAAAATCCGCGAATTCAAGCCGCGCTCCTATTGGGAAGTCGAGGCCGACTTCGCCGCCAAGGCCGGAAATTATGCCGGCAAGTGGTTCGATGAAGGCTACAAGGGCAAGGAAGACGATGAACACGCCCGCGCCGACCGCCTCTGGGAGCAGAACAAGGCCGAGGCCATCCGTGCCGCGACGCTCGGCAAGCCCGGCATCGTCACCGAGGAAGCCAAGCCGGAAACCCGCCTCTCGCCGCTGCTCTTCGATCTGACCAGCCTGCAGCGCGAAGCCAACAGCCGCTTCGGCTTCTCGGCCAAGACGACGCTGTCGCTGGCGCAAGCTCTCTATGAGAAGCACAAGGTTCTGACCTATCCGCGAACCGATGCGCGCTGCCTGCCGGAAGATTACATTCCCACCGTCAAGGCTACCCTCGCGGTGTTGACCGGCGAAGGCGCCGGCAAGGGCCATGACGAGGTACTACTCGCCCGCTACGCCCCGTTCGCGCACCAGATCCTCGCGCGCAACTGGGTGCTGCCGAACAAGCGGATTTTCAATAACGCGAAGATCAGCGATCACTTCGCGATCATCCCGACCCCGCAGGCGCCGAAGAACCTCAACGAACTGGAGCAGAAGCTCTACGATTTCGTCGTCAGGCGCTTCCTCTCCGTCTTCTTCCCGGCCGCCGAATACCTGGTCACCACCCGCATCACGCGGGTCGAGGGCTACCCTTTCAAGACCGAGGGCAAGGTGCTGGTCAATCCGGGCTGGCTGGCCGTGCATGGCAAGGAAGCGCAGGAAGGCACCGAGGGCAACCTGGTTGCGGTCGACGCCGGCGAAAAGGTCAAAGCCGAGGAAGTCGCGGTCAAGGCCAACGAAACCAAGCCGCCGCCGCGCTACTCGGAAGCGACACTGCTTTCGGCCATGGAAGGCGCCGGCAAGATGGTCGATGACGAGGAACTGAAGGCGGCGATGGCCGGCCGCGGTCTCGGCACCCCGGCGACGCGCGCCCAGATCATCGAGAACCTGATCGGCGAGCAGTACATGCATCGCGAAGGCCGCGAACTGATCCCGACCGCCAAGGCCTTCTCGCTGATGACCCTGCTCAACGGCCTCGGCGTCAACGAACTGACCCAGCCGGAACTGACCGGCGACTGGGAATGGAAGCTTGGCCGCATCGAAAAGGGTGAATTCACCCGCAGCGAATTCATGCGCGAAATTGCCGAAATGACCCGCCACATCGTCGAACGCGCCAAGACCTTCGACAGCGACACCATCCCCGGCGATTTCGGCGTCCTGACCGCACCGTGCCCGCGCTGCGGCGGCCAGATTCGCGAGACCTACAAGAAATTCCAGTGCGGCGGCTGCGACTACGCGTTATGGAAGATCGTCGCCGGTCGCCAGTTCGAGCCGGCCGAAATCGACACCCTGCTCACCGAGAAACAGATCGGCCCGCTGATCGGCTTCCGCAACAAGATGGGCCGCAGCTTCACGGCCTCCATCAAGTTGAACGACAACATGGAGCCGGAGTTCGACTTTGGCCAGGACAAGGCAGGCGAAGGCGAAAGTGCCGAACCGGTGGATTTCTCGGGGCAGCAAAGCCTGGGCAAATGTCCGAAATGCGGCGCTGCCGTCTATGAACATGGCACCTCCTACGTCTGCGAGAAATCGGTCGGCCCGGCCAAAAGCTGCGACTTCCGCTCGGGCAAGATCATCCTGCAACAGCCGATCGCAGTGGAGCAGATGACGAAACTTCTTGCCGAGGGCAAGACCGACCTGCTCAAGGAATTCATTTCCAACCGTACCCGGCGCAAGTTCTCGGCTTTTCTGGTGGCCAAGGAGGGCAAGGTCGGATTCGAGTTCGAGAAGAAGGCCCCGGCCAAAAAGCCGGCGCCGAAGAAAAAAGCCGAGGCCTGAAAACCTGGATCAGCAACGCCGGCGTTTCACGTGAAACGTCAGCGGACTGCCGTCGCTCCCGGCAACTGGCAGGACAGCACCGCCGCCCGCACCGCATCGATGGCCTGCGGGCGCGGAAAGGTGACGCGCCAGACGAGTCCGACCGTGCGTGACGCCTGCTTGCCTGAAAACGGCAAGACCTTGACCATCGGCTCCCGGTCGATCAACGGATCGGCGGCGGTACTCGGCATCACCGCCACCCCCGCCCCGCTCGCCACCATGTAGCGGATCGTTTCCAGCGAACTGCCTTCGAGCGAATGTTCGAGCGCATCGGGCCCCGCCAGCCGGGGACAGGATTCGAGTACCTGGTCACGAAAACAGTTGCCCTGACCAAGCAGGAGCAGGTTCTCCCCATCGAGTTCGTCAGGATGGATAGCGCTTCGTTCCACCCACGGATGGCCGGCCGGAACGACGACGCGGAACGGTTCCTGATAGACCGGCTGCGCCACCAGACCCGGCTCGGCGAAAGGCAGCGCGATGACGATCACGTCCAGCTCGCCGGCCTTGAGCGCCGGGATCAGGTTGGCCGTGAAGTCTTCCTTGAGGAACAGCGGCATCGCCGGCGCATGCCGATGCAGAGCGGGAATCAGCTGTGGCAGAAGGTAGGGGGCACTGGTGTAGATGACACCGACGCGCAGCGGGCCGCTCATCGGATTACCGCCCGAACCGGCAATTTCCTCGAGCCGCACCGCTTCTTCCAGTACCCGCCGCGCCTGGGCTACGATA
>JBFZCS010000041.1:0-22885 GCA_041307825.1 Azonexaceae bacterium | reverse complement strand
AATCTCGGGTGGATAGGTGTTCAGCGACACCATCAGCCCCGCCACATCGGAAATATTCACGTTCACGATCATTCGTTCCAGCAAGGCCATGGCGTGGGTGTAGGAGGGGCCGCGTACATTCACGCGACGCGGATAGCCGCTGCCGTCGGTGACAAGGTAATAGCCATATTCGCCGCGCGAGCATTCGCCCCGGATATAGGTTTCACCGCGCGGAATCTTCCAGTGCAGGACGTTCGGCACCTTGGCCATGAGCGGGCCGCTGCGCGGCATCTTCGCGAGGATCTGGCGAATCAGGTCGATCGACACCAGCACGTCGCGGCGGCGGACGTCGGCACGGGTGTAGATGTCGGAATCCTGTCCGGTCACCGGCGCAAAATCGAGTTCGGGATAGACCAGATAGGGTTGATCCTTGCGTACATCCTTGGCCACGCCGGCAGCACGGGCGTTCGGCCCGGTGACGCCGTAGTCTTCCAGCCAGGCCGGGTCGATGACGCCGACGCCGACGGAACGCTTCTTGAAGACCGCGTTGCAGAACATCACTTCATAGACATCCTTCAAGGTGCGCTCCATCTCGCACAGGGTTTCTTCCATGCGCTGGTCGAAGCCCTCCGGCAGGCCGTCGCGCACGCCGCCGGGCATGATGAACATGTGATAGATGCGGGCGCCGGTCAGCTCCTCGAAACGGTCGAGCATCAGGTCGCGGACATAGGTCGTCCATTGGGCGATGACGCCGAGGCCGAAGGCGCCGGCCTGGCCGCCGAGATACATCATGTAACTGTTGATGCGCCCCATTTCGAGGATCAGGGTGCGGATCCAGTCGGAACGTACCGGCGACTGGATGCCGGCGAGTTCTTCGACAGCTGCCGCGTAGCAGTATTCGTTGAAGTCGGGTTCGGGCACGCAGATGCGGCAGACGATGGGGAAGCACTGGATGAAGGTGCGGCGCTCCATCAGCTTCTCGAAGCCACGGTGCAGGTAGCCGACGTGGGTCTTGCCTTCCACGACTTCGTCACCACAGACGGTGAGTTCCACCGACATGTTGCCGGTGATGCCCGGATGGTTTGGCCCCTGCCAGAGCTTGAGATACTTGCCGGAGGTCAGGTCGATGTCGAGCGTGCCGTCGGCTTTTTTCGCCGGGTACTGGCTGCGGTCGGGAACGTAGCTCATGTCGTACCACCCGGATTCATGTCGGGATACATTTGCTGCTTCATGTGCGTTGCCGGATCACGCGTCTCGCGCCCCGGCCGCTGGTTGAAGCTGGCGTTGGCGTATTTCAGCGTATCGAAATCGCGCCGGTAGGGCGGGATATCGTTCCAGCCTTCGAGGATGAATTCCTCTTCGATGCGCGGGCTGCCGGGGAAATCGATACCGAACATCTCGCGCAGTTCGCGCTGGTAGGTGGCCGCCGTCGGCCAGATATCGTGGATGCTGTCCATCGTTGCGAGTCCGCTGGCCGGGCGCTCAATCATCACGCGCAGGCCGATGTCACAGGCTTGCGTGCGGTTCGACAGCAGATAGGTCAGCTGAAACCGGCCTTCTTCGATCCAGTCGACCGCCGTCAGCAGTACAAGATGGGTGAAACCTTCGCGGTCGCGCAGGTGCAGCAGCGTCGGGCGCAGGAATTCCGCCGGGAGGGTAATGAAGGCCAGCGCGGGGCGCTGCTCGGTGAGTTCGCCGAGCGGGAAAAGTGCCTTCAGTCGGTAGTACAGGTCGCTAAGGTTCATTCCATCACCAGTTATAGTCCGGCATATCCCAGTCGTGAATCACCTGCTTCTGGTTGGCCTTGTACCAGGCGAAGTTTTCGGCGTACTTGTTGGCGCCTTCACCCTGGCCGGCCTTGATCAGTTTCTTCAGGTCGGCGAAGCCGGCCAGCAGCGCCTCGGGGCGCGGCATGCAACCGGTGATGTAAAGGTCGACCGGCAGGTAGTCGTCAAGCCGCTTGATGGTGTTGTAAGAGTCCCAGTACATGCCACCGTTGATGGTGCAGGAGCCGAGCCCGACCACGTATTTCGGGCTCTGCATCTGTTCGTAGGCACGGATCGCGCGCTTCAGCGTCTTGACCGACAGGTAGCCGGAAATGACCAGCAGGTTGGCCTGGCGTGGCGTTGGCCGCCACTGGATGCCGTAGCGGTAGGCATCGAAGCGCGGCGTCATCAGTGGGCGCATCTCGATGGCGCCGCAACCGGTGCCGAAGCCGAGAATCCACAACGACTCGGCACGCGCCCAGTTGAACAGGTCTTCGACGATCTTGCTGTAGGCGGCCGGCATCACCGTCGGCGGTGCCTCGCAGTAGTAGTCGCGCAGCGGCTCGACCTCGAACTCGACACCGTCCGGGCCTTTCACCATCCTCTTCATCAGTTCTGGTTTCATGCTCATTTGCGTACCTTTACACAACCAGGATGGAAAGAAGGCCGATTGGCACGGGCCAGATCAGGAACCAGCGGATCGACTGTTCGACGCGGAAGCGCGGGAAGCAGACGCCGACGAAGGCCGACCACAGGTAGATCAGGAAGACCTTCAGGAAAAAGCTCGCCCAGTTGTCCGCGCCGCCGAAGAACAGGTTCATGTAAATAACGATCTTCGCGATCGGGAAGATCGCGCGGTTGGTCTGCATCAGGGCCAGGTAAGAGGAGTGGTACTCGGTTGGCGGCCCGATGGGGATTTCCTGCGGCGCGAGCACGACGTCGAAGGGCGGGCGCATCATCGAGCCGAGGAAGCCGAGCATCGCCGCCGTGACCGCGAGCGGGTTGGTGAACAGCGTCCAGTTCAGGAAGCTGCCTTGCTGGGCCGCGACAATGTCGGTGACCGAGAGCGTCTGGTACTGCAGTGCCACCGAGAAGACGGCGAGGGCGAAGGGCAGTTCGGCGGCGGTGACTTGTGACAATCCGCGCGTGATGCCGATGGCTGCATGGGGATGCCCGCTTTCCGCCGCGCCGAGCGCCATGCCCAGCGTGCCGAAGAAGACGAAGTAAAGGGCCAGGATCAGGTCGCCGGCGAACGACAGGTTGGAGAACATGTAGGACCCGTAGATCGTCGGCACGAACAGCAGCAGGCCGACGCCGCCCGACAGCCGGAACACCGGGCCGAGATAGAACATCACGCCGTGAGTGATCGAGCTGCGCTGGCCATAGTTCTTGATGATGTCCAGATAGTTCTGCCAGACCGGGATTCCATGGCGGCGGCCGGCACGTGCGCCGATCTTCTGAATGAAGGCGCCGAGCAGGAAACCATAGTTGACGACGATGAACAGCGTCAGCAGGGAATAGGGGATTTTCATCCAGTCGAATGCCATGGCTAGATCCCTATCCCGACGAAGTAGATCCAATAGACGATTGAGACAAAGGCGAGCATGTGTAGCGCATAGGTCTGGCCGTTGCCGTTATAAAGCCGCCGCGCGAGGTCAGCACCCGTGTGCAGGGTGTCGGTCACTGCCCCCCAGAAACGCGTGACGAAGGGCTGGACGAGGAAGCCGAGCGCCTTGCGGTAAGAGGCGAAGAAGTTCCATGCGAAATGCGTCGTTTCCGGGCGGTAGGGGCGTTCGGCGGAGAAGACGATGTTGAACTGCTTGACCTTCTGCGCCTTGCGATTGACGAACAGCAGCCACATGAATAGCGTCATGAAGATCACGCCGACGATGATCATGATGGCGATCGGATCCCAGTAGCCGTAGTTGCTGGTGATCGTGCCGCTTGTCCAGTTCAGGCCGCCCTCGGGGAAGAACTGGTTGAGGTACTGGTCGACATGGCGCAGGGCGAGGCCCGGCACGACGGCGAAGACCATCAGGAGCGCGACGAAGATCATTTGCGGCAGGATGATCCAGAAGGGCGCTTCCTTGATGCGCCGGTGCTCGTCCTTCAACTGGCCGAGGAAAATGGTGTGGATCAGGCGGAACAGGTAGAGGAAGGCGATCGGCCCGGCCAGGAAAATAATGATCAGCGGCAGGCGCGTATCGGTGGTCAGGATGGCGTTGTAGAAGATCCAGCGACCGCCGAAGCCCGACAGTGGCGGCACACCCGAGACGGCGATGATGCCGATCAGGGTGGCGATGAAAGAAAGCGGCATCAGCGTGATCAGGCCGCCCATCTTGTACATGTCGCGCGTACCGGTGCGCTTGGCGACACCGCCCGCCGAGAGGAACAGCATCGACTTGTAGATGTAGTGGTTGATGACGAACATCAGCGCCATCAGCCAGCCGAGATGGTTCATCAGGGCCAGGCCGAATACCGCGTAGCCCATCTGGCCGATCGAGGAGTAGGCCAGCAAGCGCTTGGCATCCTCTTCGAAAATCGCCATCAGGTTGCCGAGCAGGGCCGACAGGGCACCGATCCACAGCAACGCGTGGGTCAGTTCGATGCCGTAGAGTTGCTGCTTGCCCATCGTCATCAGCAGCACGAACAGGCCGTAGAGACCGGCCTTGAGCAGGATGCCGGAAACCATCGGCGAAACGTCGGTCTCGGCCTCGCCGTGCGCGCCGGGCAACCAGATGTGCAGGCCGATCGCGGCGGTCTTGGTCATGAAGCCGATGGCGAGGAGCAGGAACACCCAAGGTGCGACAGGCTGTTCCAGCTGGCTGAGCGATGCCAGTGCAAAAGTCGGCGCTGGCGGGACGGCGGCGCTGGCCAGTGCGAACCCGGCGAGGATCAGGAAAGCACCGCCGAGCGAGAAGACGATATAGGACAACGCGTGCGGCTCGGAATTCTTGCCGCGCAGGATCAGGAAGTAGGATCCGATGGTCAGCAGCTCCCAGGCGGCGAAGAAATTGAAGCTGTCGGTAGCGCGGATCAGCATGGCCAAACCGGCATACATCAGCATGGCCGCCGGGTAAAAACCGATGCGCCGCCCGTGGGCGTGATAGCTCGCCAGCAGGATGATCGGGCCACCGATGAGAATGATGATGGCGAAGATCAGCCGCAACGGATCGTACTCGGTGTAGGTGAGTCCGAAGAAGGCCAGCATCCCGGCGATGGCGACGGTGTTCTTGACCCAGGCAGGCAGCCAGTCGAACAGCACGAAACCCAGCGCGAAGAGCAGCGGCAGGGCGAGCAGCAGGTTGCCACGGCCGAATGACGTACCAGCCAGATCGCCCCACAGGAAACCGAGCGCCCAGCCGGCGGCGGCGGCAACGACAACTGCCGTCAGCTTGTGGGTGGTGCAGGCGGCGGCTTCGGCGGGCGCTTCGCGCTTGATGATGTAGCCGAACCAACGGAACAGGTAGCCGGCCTCGACCAGCGCGCCGAGCAGGATCAGCGCGATCAGCACGATGCGATCCGCGTCGGCCAGCAGGTGCACCAGTTCCCACTTGGCGTAGAAACCGGGGAAGGGTGGCAGGCCGCTGAGCATGGCGATGAAGGTGACGAAGGCGAAGACGAGCAGCGGGCGTTCGCGCAGAGCGGCCCAGGCGGTCAGTTCGCGTTCCGCGACCAGGCCCGAGAGCCAGTAGAGCCCGGCCTTGGCTACGGCGTGGGAAAGCAGAAGGCCAAAAGCAATGAAGGCCGTAGCCTCGCCGAGGATGTCGCGCTGGCCGAGCACCAGTAGCACCAGCCCGGTCTGCGCAATCGAGGAATAGCCGAGCTGGCGCCGGTCGTTGGTCTGCGGCAGGGCCAGCAGGTTGCTGATGACGAAGGTGACGATGCCGATACCGGTGGCGATTGGATACCAGTCAGGGCCGCCGATGAACAGTAGCTTGTCGGTGGCGTAGAGAAAGGCCGAGGCCGTGGCGGCGGAGAAGATTGCCGAGAAGGCAGGATGCGCCGATTCGTAGATGTCGAGCGCCCAACCATTGGCCGGGAAGGGCTTCAACTCGGCGACGACGGCGATGAACATCAGGAAGAAGGCCAGCTTGAGGCCCAGGGCAGCCTGGCTGTTGCCTTGCAGCAGGTCGTGTGCGGCGGCGGCCAGGCCGTCGATGTTCAGCGTGCCGGTGGCATGGTAGGCAAAGATGATGCCGACCAGCAGGAAGATCGAGATCATCTGCGAAACGATCAGGTACTTGAAACCGGCGGACAGGCTGCAGTCGTTCTCGGACAGCAGGATCAGCCCACCGGTGGCGATGGCCGTCAGTTCGAAGAAGACGAACAGGTTGAAGATGTCGCGGGTGAGGATGATGCCGCTCAGCGCCATCACGGCGATCAACAGCACCGCCATGGCGCGCCGGCCGTGGGCGAACAGGGCTTCCTTCAGATAGATCGCCGAGAGCAGGCCGGTCAGGTTGGCGAGCAAGGTCAGAGCGGCTTCCGGCAAAGCCATGCGCAAGTTGATGACGAAGGGTGGCGTACCGCCGGCAGTCAGGATCTCGACCGGCGCTACACCCTCCATGACGAAGGCCCACAGCCAGCCTGCCGACACTGCGGTCATGAAGGCGAAGGCGGCCAGCGTGATCGCGTAGGCGATGCGGCGTTGCTCTTCCTTCAATACGCCGAGCAGGAAGGCAGCGCCCAGTGCCGCCGAAATGATGTGGATGGCGTTTACCATGCGTTTACCATTTCAGTTCCGTGAATTTCGCGATGTCGAGCGTATGTTTTTTCTCATACAGCTTGTAGGCGTAGGCCAGCATCAGTGCCGTGACGCCCACGCCAATGACGATGGCGGTGAGCACCAGCGCCTGCGGCACCGGGTCGATGATGCGGGCAACGGCATCCGCAGCGGCTACTGCGCTATCGAGGATCGGCGCGGTACGACCTCTCATGTAGCCGACGCCGACGATGACCAGATTGACACCGGTATCGGCTACCGTGAAGGCGACGATCATGCGCAGGATGTTGCGGTTGGTCAGTGCGCCGAACAGGCCGATGAGAATCAGGATGAAGCCGGTCGACATGGCGATGTAGTCCATCAGGGTTCCTCCGTTTCCGACAGGTTGACCATCATGGAACTGAACTCGGCGCCGACCTTGAGGCCGATGAACGAGTAGATGACCGGGATGGCGCCCGCCGAGATCAAATCACCCAGCGTGCCCAGCGGCAGGATGCGGTTGTCGAGGAAACCGCCGGCATAGACCATGCCGAGCAGGCCGATGGCGACGAATACCAGTCCCGAAATCGACTCGATGGCCGAAATCAGTGGGTGGCTGAATTCCCGCAGCGGGTCGGCGAGCAGCAGCATGAGAATCGCCGAGGCGAGAATGGCCCCGCCCTGGAAGCCGCCGCCGGGAGTCAGGTGGCCGTTTACGAACACATACACGCCGAGCAGCAGAGTCAGCGGCACCAGCAGGCGGGTGCCGGTGACCAGCAGTTCGCCGGGGGCGGGCTGTTCGCGCCGGAGCCTGCCCTGCTGGCTGCCGGCGAGCACCAGGCCGACGATGGCGGCGGTCAGAAACAGCACGGTGACCTCGCCGAGGGTATCGAGGCCGCGATAGGTGACGACGATGGCGGTGACGATATTGGCCGCGCCCGTATCCCGCACCGTGTTTTCGGCATAGTAGCGGGCAGTGAGGTTGAGTGCGTCGTCGGGAACGTAGCCGAACATCAGCGAAACGAAGATCGCGCCGACACCGGTCAACAAAAGCAACACGAAGAAACGGCTAACCATGGTGGGTGCCTTTACGTACCCGGTTCAGCACGAAGAAGAACAGGAAGGTGGTCAGGCCGCTGCCGATGGCGGCCTCGGTCATCGCCACATCCGGCGCGGCGAGCAGAAGAAACTGCACCGAGGCGAGCAGGCTGACCAGACCGGAAGCCAGGATCACGATGGGCAGGCTGCGCCTGGGCCAGACCGCCATCAGTCCGGCGACGATCATCGCACCGCACAGCAAAAGGCTCATGATGATGAAAATCGTGCTCATGACTCATCTCCAAAATCCTCGGCCAGCCGGTCGACCTGGCTGGCCGGCAATCTGCCCTGGCCGCTGCGATGGGCGGCGCGGGCGAGTATCTGGGAGGACAGCGGGTTGGTGAAAATCAGGAAGATGCCGATCAAGAGCAGCTTGAGCGACCACGCCGGCTGCAAGAAGGCGACGCCCAGCAGGGTCAGCAGGGTGCCCAGCGTCGTTGCCTTGGTGCCGGCCTGGATGCGGTTGTAGATGTCCGGCATGCGCACCAGCCCGAGGCTGCCGAGCAGCAGGAAACTGGTGCCGGCCACCAAAAACAAGCCGCCGATCACGTCGTAGAGCGATCCCATTACAGCCTCCGCTCCAGATAGCGGGCGATGACGATCACGCCGAGGAAGGAAAGCAGGCCATACACCAGTGCCACGTCGAGGTAGATGGCGCGTCCCGCGACCAGCGCGATGCCGACGATGCCGCTGATGGAAATGACGGTCAGCACGTCGAAGGCGATCACCCGGTCGGCGGGCGTCGGCCCCTTGATGAAGCGCCAGAGGGCGAGCAGGAAGGCGATGCCGGCCAGTGTGGCGGCCAAGCCGATCAGGAACTCAACCATAAATGACCTCGAGGTACTTCTCGAAACCGGCGGCGATGTCTGCCGTAGCGGTTTCGATGTCTGCCGATTCGACGTACACGCAGTGGATGTAGAGCCATTCCCCCTCAATCTTGACCGTGAGCGTGCCGGGCGTGAGGGTGATCGAATTGGCGAGCATCAGCCGCCCCATGCGGCTTTTTAGCTTGGTGCGCACCTTGACGATGCCGGGATTGATGGGCAGCGAGGGGGAGATAACGATGCGCGCCACCGCGAAGTTCGACTTGACCAGTTCCTTGAGGAAGAAACCGTAGTATTGGAATCCGGCTACGAAGGCCGCGGGGGTGGCGCGAAACTCGGTGAAGAAGGACAAGCCATCGGGGTATATAAAGGCGATGAACAGCGACGCCACCGCGCCAACGATGAGAACATCGGACGACAGCGAGCCCATCAGCATGACCCAGAATAGGAAAAGGGTTGCGAACAGCAACAGAAAACCGCGCGCCTTTCTCATCATTCGACCTTTCGTCTGGCGGCCCGCGGCGAATAGCGCCTTGAAGCCGGACACCGCCCATGGATCGCATGCGGCAGCGTTCAAATTGATAAGCGTATTCTAATGGAAAGGCCGGCGAAAATGTTGCGGCGCATCAAAAATATTTTGGGGGCGCATTTTCGTGGCTTGTTGGTGGTCGACCGCACCACGCAGGAAGGACTCCCGAGGCGCTTCCTGCGGCTCTCTCGTCAGCCCGGGGTGCCCAGCGTCGCCATCAGTTCGCCCTGCGCGGTGTGCGGCTTGACGCGGGCGGCCTTGCGCCGCTGGTAGTGGCCGTCGCCGTTCATGTCCCAGCTTTGCTGGTTGTCGGCGAGATAGAACTTGAGTCCCTCGGTGATCACCCGTTTCTTGAGCTTGGGGTCGAGAACGGGGAAGGCGAGTTCGATGCGCCGGAAGAAGTTGCGCTCCATCCAGTCGGCACTCGACAGATAGACCGTTTCCTTGCCGCCGTCGTAGAAGTAGAAGGTGCGGTGGTGTTCGAGGAAGCGGCCGATGATCGAGCGGACGTGGATGTTGTCCGAGAGGCCCGGCACGCCGGGGCGCAGTCCGCAGACGCCGCGAATGATCAATTCGACCGAGACGCCGGCTTGTGATGCCTCGTACAGCGCATGGATGATCTCCGGTTCGAGCAGCGAGTTCATCTTGGCGACGATCATCGCCTTGCCGCCGGCGAGTGCGGTTTCGGTTTCGGCTTGGATTGCCTTGACGACATTCTGCTGCAGCGTGAACGGCGCCTGCCAGAGGTGTTTCAGCGTGCGCGCCTTGCCCAGCCCGGTCAGTTGCTTGAAGACTTCCGAGACGTCGTGGGTGATTTCCTCGTTGGCGGTCATCAGGCCGAAATCGGAATAGAGGCGGGCGGTGCGCGGGTGGTAATTGCCGGTGCCGAGATGGGCGTAGCGCTTGAGTCCGCCTTCCTCGCGACGGACAATGAGCAGCGCCTTGGCGTGCGTCTTGTAGCCGACGACACCGTAGACGACATGGGCGCCGACCTCTTCCAGCTTGGTCGCCCAGCCGATGTTGGCCTCTTCGTCGAAGCGCGCCATCAGTTCGACGACAACGGTGACTTCCTTGCCGTCCTGCGCGGCGCGGATCAGCGACTGCATCAGGACCGAGTCGGTGCCGGTGCGGTAAACGGTCATCTTGATTGCCACCACCTGCGGATCCTTGGCCGCCTGGTTGAGCAGTTCGATGACCGGCGCGAAGGACTGGTAGGGGTGATGCAGCAGGATGTCGGCGCGGCGTATGCTGGCGAAGATGTTCATGCCCTTGCCGACCGCCCTGGGCAGGCCGGGCACGAAGGCCGGAAACTTGAGGTCTGGGCGATCGACCCAGTCGGGAACCTGCATCAGGCGCACCAGATTGACCGGGCCATGGACGCGGTAAAGATCGTCTTCCTTGAGGCCGAACTGGGTGAGCAGAAAGTCGTTCATCGTTTCCGAACAGTTGTCGGCGACTTCGAGGCGAACGGCGTCGCCGAAGTGGCGGAAGGTCAGTTCGCCCTGCAGCTTGGTGCGCAGGTTGGTGACTTCTTCCTCGTCAACGAAGAGGTCGGAATTGCGTGTCGCGCGGAACTGGTAGCAGCCGAGAACCGTCATGCCGGTGAACAGTTCGCCGACGAATTCGTGCAGGATCGATGACATGAAGACGAAACCGTACTCGCAGCCGGCGATTTCCTCCGGCATCCGGGTGACGCGCGGCAGGACGCGCGGCGCCTGGACGATCGCCGCGTTGGAGCTGCGGCCGAAGGCATCCTTGCCTTCGAGCTCGACGGCGAAATTCAGGCTTTTGTTGAGCACCTTCGGGAACGGGTGCGACGGGTCGAGCCCGATCGGCGTCAGTACCGGCACCATTTCGCGGAAGAAGTAGTCGCGAATCCATTCGCGCTGGGCATCGGTCCATTTCGTGCGGCGCAGGAAGCGGATGCCCTGTTCCGCCATCAGCGGCAGAATGACCTCGTTCAGATGGCGGTACTGCTCGGCCACCAGGGCGTGCGCTTCGGCGGTTACCAAACGGTACGATTCCTGGGGTGTCTTGCCATCGGTGCTGAGTCCGGGCGCATTGGCCTTGATCTGCTCCTTGATGCCCGACATGCGGATTTCGAAGAACTCGTCCATGTTGCTCGAGACGATGCACAGGAAGCGCAGGCGTTCGAGCAGCGGCACCCGCTCATCCTGCGCCTGGGCGAGGACGCGACGATTGAAGGCGAGAAGGCCAAGTTCCCGGTTCAGATAGTTCTCCGCTGGAAAACGCGGCTTGATGCTTTGACGGCTCATGAAATGTCTCCACTATTCCTTGAAGTATAGGCTTCAAGGCTGTCATTTTGTTGCGTTTGCATTGCCGGAATATGACGCGGATGCGCTGAAAGCAACGATATCTGGATGCTTCAGGCGCGGGCGCTGGTGTCCTGTGCCGGCGCTGCGCGGAGGGCGGCGAGCAGCGTGCCGATCTTGGCCTCGGTTTCGGCGAGCTCGTGTTCCGGATCGGAGCCGGCGACGATGCCGGCGCCGGCGTGCAGTTCGATGCGCCTGCCGTCGATCAGGGCCGAACGCAGGGCGACGTTGAACTCGCCGTCGCCATTGGCGTCGAGGGCGCCGAAGCCGCCGCTATACCAGCCGCTGCGTGCCTCGTCGTGGCTGGCCAGCCAGCTGGCGGCGGCCGCGCCGGGGAAGCCGCCGACCGCCGGCGTCGGGTGCAGCGCACGGACGAGATCGAAAATCGTGATGCCGGGCGCGGTGATGCCGGTGATCCGGCTGCGCAGATGGCTGATCTGGCCGGCGGCGTGGATCTCGACCGGCCCGGAGTGCGGCGCGGTGATGCAGCATCCGGCCAGCGTCGCGACGATGGCCTGCGTAACCAGTGCCTGTTCGTGGCGATTCTTCGGGGCGTCGAGCGCGAGCGAGCCGGGCCATGCCGTTCCGGCCAGCGCATCGACTTCGATATGGCGGCCGGCCAGGCGGATCAGGCGCTCCGGGGTGGCGCCGAGAAAGACGCTCTGGCCGTTGCCGCAGGCGTAAATCATCGCCTCGGGCTGTTGCTCGATCAGCGCGCCCAGCAGACGGCCGGCGGGAATCGGCGCATCGGCCTCCAGATGGCGGCTGCGCGCGAGCACGATCTTGTCGACCCGGCCGTCGCCGATGTCGCGTAGCGCCGCCCGGACGCGGGCGATCCAGGCGCGGTCGGCCAGCGCGTGCTCTTTCGCCGGCAGCAGGCGAAATTCCGCCTGGGGCGCCGGGCTGGCGAGCAGTTTTTGCCAGCCGGCGACCGCCTGCGGGATTTTTTCGGTGGTCGTGCTGAGGATCGCCCGGCAGCGGCCCTGACGCGCTTCGAGCAGGATAGCGGGAATCGCCAGTAGCGCGTTGGCCAGCGGCGTCTGGTTCTGTTCGTCGAAGGCGAAGCCGCAAAAGGCGAGCGGCGGGGCGTTGTAGCGCCAGGCGCCGGCCAGGCCGGCGAAGGCGTTGTCGAGCGCGGCAAAGCGGTTCGCTCCGGCGCTGCCAACTTGCAGGGCATGGCCGACGCCGAGGCGGAAGAGTTCCTGTGCCGGCCACGCCTGGTACCAGAACGGCCCACTGGCGGGCAAGGCGGCGAGCCAGTCGGTGGCGCGGGCGCCGAGTTCGAGGGTCAGGCTGAGTGGCGCCGAGGCCGGGGCGCCGCCAGCGAGCGCCTGCAGGCGGGCAGGCAGCGCCGGATCGGCGAGGCGGCGGCGCAACGCGGCGATCACGCGTGCGCCTCACGCGCCAGTCGGCGCAGCGCTGTACGTTCTAACTTGCCCGCCGCGTTGCGCGGCAGGCTGCCGAGATGAACGATGCGCCGCGGCAGCGCGGCGCCCGGCAGGCGGGGCCGGCACCAGTCGGCGATGCCTTGCACCGTCGCATCGCCGACCACTAGCGCGACGATCAGGTCGCCCCAGACCCGGTCAGGCAGGCCGGTGACCGCCACGTCGCGGACGCCGGGGCAGGCGGCGAGGCAGGATTCGACTTCGAGCGGATGCACGTTGCGCCCGCCGCTGATCAGCATGTCATCGGCGCGGCCGGTTACGGTCAACCGGCCAAAAGCATCGATTTTGCCGAGGTCGCCGGTGGTCAGCCAGCCGTCGGTGTCGATCCCGCTGCCGTCGAGATAGCCAGCCATGACTTGCGGGCCGCAGATACGGATGCGGCCGTCGGTCAGGGAGAGTTCGTTGTCGCCGAGCGGCCGGCCGACCAGTCCTTCGTGCCACGGCCCGTCGGCCGGCGTCCAGGCGGCGATCTGCGCCGCCGTCTCGCTCATGCCGTAGCTTGGGTTGAGCGGCCAGCCAGCGGCTGTTGCCCTGTCGTATAGCGACCGGGAAAGGGCCGCTCCGCCGACCAGCAGATGGCGCAGGCTGGCCGGCGGCGCGACGCCGGTTTCGAGCAGCAGCGCCAGCATGGCCGGGACCAGCGACAGGTGGGTAACCGGATGGCGTTGCAGGTCGGCGGCGACCGCTTCGGCGTGGAAACCGTCGTGCAGCAGCACGGCGGCGCCGGCGCGGGCGCAACGCCAAGCAATCGACAGGCCGCCGATGTGATATAGCGGCAGGCAGTCGAGCCAAAGGTCGCCGGCCGCCAGCGGCAGGTGGCGGTTGGAGGCTGCAGCGGCGGCATCGAGATTGGCGGCGCTGAGCATCACCCCGCGCGGAGAGCCTTCGCTGCCGCTGGTTGAAATGACGACGGCAATGCAATCCGGTAGCGGCCCGTCCGGCTTTGGCGGATAGTTGCACCCCAAGGGTAATCCCCGCAATGGGGCAGGCTTCGCGGCGTCCTGCGCGGCGCGGTCCACAGGTTGGAAGGGCCTGTTTTTCAGACTGCAGGCGAAAGCGTAACGGGCCAGGTCGAGGCTGCTGCCGGAAGCGATCAGCGGGTGGCGTGAAGCGTCGATGGTGGCGGCCAGCGCCGCAACCTCGGTCAGCCATGCCTGAAATGTCCACTGTCGTTCCATGCTATGCACGGCGAGGCTCTCCGGCCAACGCGTTGCGGCGTCGGCGAGATGGCGGGCAAGCGAAGGGACGGATTCCATAGGCTGAGAATTATAGTTTCGCGGGATGCCGGAAAGCGGCGAGGCAGATCAAGAAAGCCGGATGCCGCAATCGTCGTTCGATCAGGCGAGCGGCGAATGCCGGAGTCGTCAGGCGTGGGCGACGAGCAAGCGGTTCATGCCGGATGCAGTGTAAAGCCGAGTCCCGGCATCTGCGGCAGCATCATCCGTGCGTCGCGGATGGCGGGTGCCTGGCCCGTATCGGATGCCAGCCAGTCGGCTGTCGCCAGCCCGTGGCAGGCTTCCGGTGCAATGGCGGCGGCCAGATGGGCGCAGGCAAGAACACCGCAGGCGCTTTCCAGGCTCGCAGTGACGATGCACTCGAGGCCTGCCGCCTGCGCACGCAGGCCCAACTCGACGCTGGACAGCAGACCCCCGTGGCGTGCCGGCTTGATGACCAACCGGCGGACCGGCGGTGCCTGCCAGAATTCGCAGGTTAACAGCTGAGTCGATTCGTCGATCGCCAGCGGGAACGGAACCATCGCCTGCAGCCGTTGCAAGGTGGCGATATCCGGGGTGCGCAGGGGTTCCTCGATGCCGTCGATCGGCAAGGGCAGGCAGGCGGCAAGAAAACGTTCGGCATCCGCGGCGGACCAGGCGGTGTTGGCGTCGAGGCGCAGAGTGACGCCAGCGGGCAGGGTGGCGCAGAGCATTTGCAGGCGTTCGATTTCTTCCCTCAGCGGACCGTCGCCGACTTTGATCTTTAGGATGCGATAACCTTCCGCCAGCGAGTCCTGGACTGCTTCCGGCGTCACCATGGAAATTGCCCCCAAAACGGTGTTGACCGCGACCGACGTCATCGGGGATGAACAGGCGAGCCAGGCGTTGAGCGGCAGGCCGGCGCGTTGCGCGGCGAGGTCGAGGGTGGCGCTCTCCTCGGCGAAAGCGGTGGCGGCGGCTTCGTCGATGCCGAATTCGGGGAGCGGGGCGCAGTCGCCCCAGCCGGTCAGGCCGTCGTCGGTTACGAGGCGGCGCAGGCGGCCGTGGCGCTCGTTCAGGCTGCCGCGGCTGGTCTGCCACGGCCGGCGCAGCGGCAGGCAGTAGGGCAGCCAGTCGGCGGCGACAACATTCACGGGCGCTTGCGGTACTTGGCGAAGTCGGGCGGACGCCGTTCCAGCCAGGCGTTACGGCCTTCCTGGCCTTCCTCGCTCATGTAGAACAGGCCGGTGGCGTTGCCGGCCAGTTCCTGGATGCCGGCCAGGCCGTCGGTGTCGGCGTTGAAGCCGGCCTTGATCATGCGCAGCGCCATCGGCGAGAGTTGCAGCATCTGCCGGCACCAGTCCACCGTTTCAGCTTCCAGTTGGTCGACCGGTACGACGGTGTTGACCAGGCCCCAGTCGAGGGCCGTCGCGGCATCGTACTGGCGGCAGAGCAGCCAGATTTCCTTGGCCCGCTTCATGCCGATGGTGCGCGCCATCAGCCCGGCGCCGAGGCCGGCGTCGAAACTGCCGACACGCGGCCCGGTCTGGCCGAAACGGGCGTTGTCGGCGGCGATGGTCAGGTCGCAGATGAGATGCAGGACGTGGCCGCCACCGATGGCGTAGCCGGCGACCATCGCCACCACCGGCTTCGGGCAGCGACGGATCTGCATCTGCAGGTCGAGCACGTTGAGGTGCGGCGTGCCGCCCTCGTCGATGTAGCCCTCGTCGCCGCGCACGGTCTGGTCGCCACCGGAGCAGAAGGCCTCATGGCCGGCGCCGGTCAGGATGATGGCGCCGATGGCGTTGTCGCGCTGGGCGCGATGAAAGGCGTCGATCAACTGGCTGACCGTTTCCGGGCGGAAGGCGTTGCGCCGTTCCGGGCGGTTGATGGTGATCCGGGCGATGCCTTCGGTGGCGTCGTAGAGGATGTCGGAGTAAATGGCCTGGCTTTGCCAAGCGGGGAGTTTGCTGGTCATGGCGATACACTGGAGTTCGTACAGGCTACGAGTATAGCTTTCACCGCCGGACATGGATTTGATGCCACCATGATTTTGGGAATCCGGACTGGCGCACCACACGAAAGGAATTGCCGGGATGGGACAAGCTTGATTACAATCCCAAATGGATTGACCGGTGATTTCTCAGCATCTGCCTACAAAAGCAAACATCCATAAGGGTGGACCGGAACAAGATGGCTTTTGCAATTTACTCAACAAACTTTGATCGGGGACAACAGCATGCCAGCACCAGCCAAGACAGCAACCAAAACACCTGCCAAGACGGCAACCAAGCCTGCGGCCAAGGCCGCAGTCAAGACCCCCGCCAAGCCGGCGGTAAGCGCACCGGTCAAGGCAGCAGCCAAGCCAGTGGCCAAGTCGGTAGCGCCGGCAAAGTCGGTCGCCAAGAAAGCCGCCGCGCCCGCCAAGACCGGGGCGAGGAAGAAGGCGGCGCCGATTTTGCCCGTTCAGCGTAGTCATTACGTCGAGATCGCCGCCTATTACATTGCCGAGCGGCACGGGTTTACGCCGGGTCGCGAAGTAGCGGACTGGGCCGAAGCCGAAGCCGAGATCGACCGCCTGCTCGGCGGCGGTCACTTCAATCCCTGATCCCGTTCCGGCTTGCGGGGGCAATCCGGCAAGCCGGTTCAGGGTGGGCGTGATTATCCGGCCAGCGCGGCGGTGACGATGCCCTGCGCCTCGCGCACGATTTCCTGCAGGTGTTCGGCGCTCCGGAAGCTTTCCGCGTAAAGCTTGTAGATGTCTTCCGTCCCGGACGGACGTGCGGCAAACCAGCCGTTTTCAGTGGCCACCTTGAGGCCGCCGATCGGCGCATCGTTTCCCGGCGCGCGCGTCATTTTCGCGATGATGGTCTCTCCGGCCAGCGTCGTGGCGGCGACACGTTCGCCGGTGAGTTGCTTGAACGCGGCCTTCTGCGCCGGCGTGGCGGCGGCGTCGATGCGCACGTAATACGGCGTGCCGTGCTGCGCGGCGAGTTCCTGGTAGTAAACGCCAGGGTCCTTGCCGGTGACGGCGGTAATCTCGGCGGCCAGCAGGCCGAGAATGATGCCGTCCTTGTCGGTGGTCCACGCGCTGCCGTCGCGGCGCAGGAAGGATGCGCCGGCGCTTTCCTCGCCGCCGAAGCAGAAACTGCCATCGAGCAGCCCGCCGGAGAACCACTTGAAGCCGACCGGCACTTCCAGGAACTTGCGGCCGAGGCCATTGACCACGCGGTCGATCAGTCCGCTGGACACCAGCGTCTTGCCGACTGCTGCACCTGCCGGCCATTGCGGCCGGTGGGTCAGCAGATAGTGGATGGCGACGGCCAGGAAATGGTTCGGGTTGAGCAGGCCGAGCGACGGCGTGACGATGCCGTGCCGGTCGACGTCGGCATCGTTGCCCCAGGCGATGTCGAAACGATCCTTCAGCTTGACCAGGCTGGCCATCGCGTAGGGGCTGGAGCAATCCATGCGGATCTTGCCGTCGTGGTCCAACGTCATGAAGGCAAAGGCTGGATCGACCTTCGGATTCACCACCTCGATATCCAGGCCGTATTTCTCGGCAATCGGTTTCCAGTAGGCCACCGCTGCGCCGCCGAGCGGATCGACGCCGATTTTCAGACCTGCCTGACGGATCGCTTCCATGTCGATTACGGCGCCCAAATCGGCGACGTAGGCTTCGACGAAATCCTCCTGCACCGTCGTCGGCGCCGCCAGCGCCTGCGCGTAAGGCACGCGCCTGACGCCGCGGTTGCCATCGTGCATCAACGCATTGGCGCGTTGCTCGATCCAGCCGGTGGCATCGGTATCGGCCGGGCCGCCGTGCGGCGGGTTGTATTTGATGCCGCCGTCGCGCGGCGGATTGTGTGACGGCGTGATGACGATGCCATCGGCGCGCGGCGCCTGGTCGTTGCGGTTGTGGACCAGGATGGCGCGCGAAATGACCGGCGTCGGCGTGTAGCCGTCATCGCTTTGCAGCCGCGTCTCGACGCCGTTGGCAGCCAGCACTTCCAGCGCGCTGCGCTGCGCCGGCTGCGACAAGGCATGGGTGTCCTTGCCGAGAAACAGCGGCCCGGTGATGCCTTGAGCCTTGCGGTATTCGCACACGGCTTGCGTGATGGCGAGGATGTGCGCCTCGTTGAAGCTACCATTGAGGGCGCTGCCACGATGGCCGCTGGTGCCGAAGGCGACGCGCTGGGCAGGCTGGCTGACATCGGGCTGATTGAAATAGGCGGCAAGCAGGGCGGGAATATCGGTAAGGACATCGAGCGGTGCAGGTTGGCCGGCAAGTGGATGGGTCATTTTAAGTCTCCGGGAACGACGAATTTATTTATAGTGCAATTCTACGTCGCCTGAGCCGGATGCGAACTGCTACTCGCATGGGGTTTTCCATTTGGCAAACAGGGCTGCTGCGACCATGGAAGTAACGGCTGGCCCTAGGGTCGACCGTCGGAAACAGCCATTTTTCAGATTTTTCGTAAAGTTATGCGCATTCAATCCGAATGCCCCGGCAAAGGAGAGTCACCATGTTCAAGGGAATCCTGATCACCAAGGATGAGTCCGGCTACAAAGCCGCCGTTCAGCAGATCGACGACGCCGTGCTGTCCGAAGGCGATGTCACGGTGCGGGTCGAGTGGAGCACGCTCAACTACAAGGACGGCTTGGCGCTGACCGGCAAGGCGCCGGTCGTGCGCCGCTTTCCGCTGGTACCGGGCATCGACTTTGCCGGCACTGTCAGCGCGAGTTCGAACCCGGACTGGAAGGCGGGCGACCGGGTAGTGCTCAACGGCTGGGGCGTCGGCGAAACGCATTGCGGCGGTCTGGCCGAGCTGGCGCGGGTCAGGGGCGAATGGCTGGTGCCGTTGCCGGCCGCTCTCACGGCCCGCCAGGCGATGGCCATCGGCACTGCCGGCTACACGGCGATGCTCTGCGTGCTGGCGCTCGAAAGGCACGGCATCAAGCCGGCCGACGGCGAGATTCTGGTTACCGGGGCCAATGGTGGCGTCGGCGGCGTGGCCATCGCGCTGCTGTCGCGACTCGGTTACACGGTGGTGGCGTCGACCGGTCGTCCGGCCGAAGCCGAACATCTGAAAGCGCTGGGGGCGACCGAGGTCATCGAGCGCGGCGAACTGTCCGCGCCGGGCAAGCCGCTCGGCAAGGAGCGTTGGGCCGGTGTCGTCGACACGGTGGGCAGCCAGACGCTGGCCAATGCCTGCGCGACGACGAAGTATCGCGGCGCCGTGGCCGCTTGCGGCCTGGCCGGCGGCATGGATTTCCCGGCGACGGTGGCGCCGTTCATCCTGCGCGGCGTGACGCTGTACGGCATCGACAGCGTCATGGCGCCGCTGGCGGTGCGTCAGGAAGCCTGGGCGCGCCTGGCCAAGGATCTCGACATCGCCAAGCTCGATGCCATCACGACCGAGATCGGCCTATCGGAAGCCATCGCCACCGGCGCCCGCTTGCTGGAAGGCAAGGTGCGCGGCCGGGTCGTCGTCGATATCAGCCGCTGATCGGCGAGGCGATCAAGCAGCACGCGAAATTCGGCCGTTTTACGGCGTCGACCGCAACAGGCCGATTTCCCTTGCAGTTTCAATGCCGATGACGGTATCGGCAAGGCTGGCGGGGATTTCTGCGTTCAGCTCGTCGACCGGTGTGCGGCTGTCCATGATTTCCGCCTTGCTTTGTGGCAGGCGGGGGCTGAGCGCCGGCTCGGCATAGCCTGCCGGGTAGATCGGCTGCAGCGTGGCGAGGTCGTATTTGTCGCTGGCGCCGAAGGTGTGCAGCAGTTCGTGGGCGATGACCACGGCGGAGCCAAGCTGCTCTACGCCACCGGCACTTTCCTGTCTTTCACGGCGCCGCTCGCATCGATTTCGCGGCGTGACGCGAGAGAGGCCGAAGTGTTCCCCGGCGGGCTTCGTTCAGGCGAGCTCGAGTTCCAGTTCCAGTTCCTGCGCCAGTTGTTTGGCCGCAAACGCACGCGCCTCGTTGATTCTGGCGATCATCTGCAGGTGGGGTAAGAAGTCCCATCGCTCCTTCCGCTTCTGGAGATCGACCGCACTGGATATCGTGGCGGCACGGTAGTAGATGAAATGCTCCAGTTCGCCATTGCGTTGGAGTTCGGCATACAGATCCGGGCTGCGGGTCTTGACCAGATCGCGCACCATCCGCTCGACAGGGTTTTCCATATTCACCTCACAATTTCGACGAGAAACCGTTACGCCAACGTACGCGCCCCAGAAGCGGGCGCGCCGGGTGTTTCTTTAGCGGCATGCAATAGCCGTGCCAAAACCTGCGGCGCTGCAAGACCTTGATTAATTGTGCGTTGCAACAGCAGCATCGACGAAGCCGCGCATCACGATGGTGCAAATCGTGCCGCGACGCCCAGATTTGGACGCGCCGGCCAATGCAACTGAGCACAAGACAATCCGCGTCAAACCATGGGTTAGCTCTCCACCCCCTTATCCCATGTCGCGCGCTGTGGAAAATCGATTCTGCCGGGACGGCAAATTCTGTCAGCGACGCTTGGCCGATTTCCAAGGTGTCCCAGACACGCTGACATCCAGATCGACAACCGAAAGCCACTGTAGAATCTAATGCGCGCCAACCACTGAAAGGTTTGACCATGCCCTACACGCCTGAACTGCTCGATGAACTGAATATGCTGATTCGCTTCGACCTGGTGACTAATCAACAAGGCCTCAAGGTTCACTCCCACACAGCCGATGCCAATGTGATTTCCGCCACCCGGCGTCTTTACGACAAAGGGCTGGTTACGCAGCAAGATGGTGGTTATCTGACCAGTCTGGGGCGCAACGCCGTGGACCATGCGCATGCAGCGTTGGCCCTGCTGACCGAGGGCAGTGCGCATGTTGCTGCGACGCCCAAACATGAAGTTGCGATTTCCGCCTGATCAGCAATTGCCTGGACGGACAATCAGGCGGTAGTGTTCGGTAGCTGAAACGCTACCTGACGCGATCGCTGTTTAGTGTCCGTGCGAGCGCTTGTTGTGGGGCTTGGCGACTACCGGCTCGGGAACCTCGGGCGGGTGGCGAATTACTGCCACGAGTTCGTCAGGCTCGTACCAGAACTCGCCATGGGGACCACTGAGACGGCCGGTAATCAACAGGATCAGACCATCCACCAAATTGACCTGGGTGATCGTTTCCCAAGTGTCAGTTGGGTGTTTGCTGGTGCCGAGACCGTTGTAGATTAAATCACCGAGTTGGACTTCGGCTGCGGCAATCTTGATTCTGGTTGTCATACCCGCTCCCTCCTGAACCGCCCCGCACAAAACTGCGGATACTGGCCGATCATGCGCCTTTCCTGGCGTCCGCGCCACGTCTTCGCCGTGGGCAAACAGGATCAGCGGGGCTTCCGGCATTCCGCGCCGTATTCCCGGGCCACAAATCAGCTTCGGGAAGCAGCTTTGTTCCCCGCGTCGGGAGGGCAGTTATCGGTCATGTGGTGCCTTGGCCGGCGGTGTCCCGCCGAGTGGTGTAAGAGCTGAAGGTGTTGGGTTTGCCGTGGGGGCCCTGCAGGGCCCCCACGGCGGGCGCGATCGGGAGGTCATCGGAGAACTCCGGTAAGGTTGGGTTTGCGAATCTCAATCTTTACTGAGGAATAAACCGATGACCCAAGACAGAATGCAACTTTCCGAGCTGCTTGAAAAGGCCGGCGCCGACGAGTTCGTGCGCGAGATGATCGGCTTCGTCGCCCAGCGCCTGATGGAACTGGATGTCGATAACCGCTGTGGTGCCAGCCACGGCGAACGCTCTGACGCCCGAACCAACTCCCGCAACGGCTTCCGTGATCGACAGTGGGATACGCGCGCCGGCTCGGTGGCACTGCGTATCCCGAAGCTGCGTGCTGGCAGCTACTTCCCACCCTTCCTGGAACCACGACGTACCGCCGAGAAGGCACTGGCCGCCGTCATCCAGGAAGCCTACGTGCAGGGCATCTCGACCCGCTCGGTGGATGATCTCGTGCAGGCGATGGGGATGAGCGGCATCTCCAAGAGCCAGGTCTCCCGTCTATGTGCCGAGATCGACGAACGGGTGCAGACTTTCCTGCACCGTCCGATCGAGGGCGACTGGCCCTATCTGTGGATCGATGCCACCTACCTCAAGGTACGCCAGGCCGGAAGGATCGTTTCCGTCGCCGCCATAATCGCCATCGGGGCCAATAGCGATGGCCGGCGCGAGGTACTGGGCATGCAGGTCGGTGCCTCCGAGGCCGAGCCGTTCTGGACGGACTTCCTCAGGAGCCTGACGCGGCGTGGCTTGCGCGGGGTGAAGCTGGTGATCTCCGATGCCCATGAGGGCTTGAAGGCCGCTGTCCGGAAAGTGATCTCGGCGACCTGGCAGCGTTGCCGGGTGCATTTCATGCGCAACGTGCTGGTGCATGCGCCGGCCGGTCAGCGGCGGATGGTCTCGGCGCTGATTGCCACCATCTTCGCGCAGGAAACGGAAGCTGCGGCACACGATCAGTGGCGGACGGTGGCCGATCAACTCCGCGAGCGCTTCCCCAAGATCGCCCGGCTGATGGATGAGGCCGAGGACGATGTGCTGGCGCACATGGGCTTCCCGAAGGAGCACCGGAGCAAGATCTACAGCACCAATCCGCTGGAGCGCCTCAACGGTGAGATCAAACGCCGTACCGACGTCGTCGGCATCTTCCCCAATGAACCGGCTATCTATCGCCTGGTCGGGGCATTGTTGCTCGAACAGAACGACGAGTGGGCGCTACAGCGCCGTTACATGACGCTGGAAACCTTGGCCGAGGTCGGCGACAATCCCACCATCAGCCTGTCCGCCGTGACAGTCTGACCGGCAATCCAACCATGCCGGAGTCCATGACTTCCTGATTGACTCTTACACCACGTCCGGGGACACGATCTCTGATGTCTTCCTGATCTGTCGTTGTTTTGCGGCGTTGATGCTTTTGAGACAACGTTTGCGAGCCGTAATATCCTGTCAACGCGTAAATAATCTTTACAGAAAAAAACAGGGACCGCTTT
>JBFZCS010000040.1:0-4347 GCA_041307825.1 Azonexaceae bacterium | reverse complement strand
GCCCGGGCGCCCTACCTGTGGGTCATCGACACCTACAACGACCGCGTCGTCCTGCTGCGCTTGCCGTGACGCGCTGCCTGATCGATTTCGCATTGCCCGCTTCGCTCGCCGGCTGGTCGGCGATAGGCGACGTCGTCATGGGCGGTGTCTCGCGCAGCCGGTTCGGCCATGACCCGGCCGGCCACGCCAGCTTTTCAGGAGTCGTTTCGCTGGAGCATAACGGGGGCTTCGCCTCGGTACGTTCGCCGCTACTCGCGCTCGGCGCCCCGGGCGCGACGGCCTACCTGCTCGAGGTCCGCGGTGACGGCCAGCGCTACAAGCTCAACCTGCGCACCGACGAAGCCTTCGACGGGGTGAGCTACCAGGCCGCCTTCGTCGCGCCACCGGCATGGACCACAATCCACCTGCCATTGGGCGAATTCCGGCCCAGCTTTCGCGGCCGCGCCGTTCCCGATGCTCCGCCGCTCGACCCGGCACGGGTCCGGCAGGTCGGGCTGCTGATCGCCGATCGCCAGGCCGGCCCGTTCGCGCTGGCGATGCGCTCGTTCGCTGCCACCTGAGCCGGAAGGACTGCTCAACCGACGCGGATCGGCTCGCCGTAGCCGGTCATTTCCAGATAGCCGCGGCCCTGCTCGCGGCCGTCCTCGAGCAGGCGGACCGCTCCCTCCCAATAGATCGCGCCGGTCGAGCGCCGGCTGTCCAGCTCCTGGTCGTCGAGCAGGGCCTGCAGCACGAAACTGCGCTGGCCGACGCGCAGGCGCCATTCCACCGGATAGTCAATCGCGGTGCGTGGCGAACGCCACTGGCGGGTCGCCACGAAGTCCACGGCCTCGGGTGCAAAAGTCTGCACGCTGCCGTCCGCCGCCCGGTACGTAGCCGCAGCCCACAGCGCCGGGACGGATTGGCCGCGCATGCGGAACGCCATCAGCGCGCTGCCGTCGTCGAGGTTGATGCCGATCCAGTCCCAACCCTGCGCGTCGGCCGGGAGCAGTTCGCTCGACCATTCGTGATCGAGCCAGGCCTGCCCGGTCACGGCGCTGGTACGCCCGGCAAGCGTCACGCTGCCGTCGACCGCCATCTGGGGAAGGCTGTAGTAGTAGCTGGCGTGGCGCGGATCGGGCGCTTTCGCGCTGAAGCCGGCAAGCCCGTTGAGCACCGGCGGGCCGCCAGGGACGAGGTTCAGGGCATAGGCGAAGTCGGCGGCCCGCACCTCCGCCCGATAGCCGCCAGGCACCTGGGCGAAACGCCAGTCACCGATCCACACCTGCGTCCGGTCGACGGCAAAGCCGGCGCGCCCGAAGCCGGCGCGCGCGGCCCGTTCGTCATGGCGCAGGCGGCCCAGCACCGGGTCGGCGAGCGCCGCATGGGCGAGCACCAGCTGGCGCGGGGCGAAGGCGCTGGCATTGCCTTCCCCGATCCCGGTGCGCACGCGGAAGAAGGTCGTCTGGAAGCCCAGTGGACCTCCATCCGGCAGGGTCAGCCAGCCCGTCGCGTACCACCATTCGGTACGAAACTCGGGGTGTGCGCCATGATCGGCAGGAAAGGCCAGCGAGCGGCCAGGCACCACGCGGGCGAAGTCGACCGACTCTCCCGCCCGGGCCAACCCGGTGCTCAGCCCGGCAAGGAGCAGCAGGAAGTCACGGCGCTCCATCACCAGTCCTCGCGCACGGCCAGCACCGCATCCTGGCGCATCGCCTGGCGCCCGGCGAGTACGGCGGCGAGCGCGGCCAGGGCCACGAGGCTGACGGCGAACAGGGCCAGCGAGCCCCACGGCACGTGCAGGTCCATGCTCCAGTGGAAGCTCTGCCGGTTGACCACCTCGATCAACACCAGGCCGATCGCCCCTCCGGCGAGCAGGCCCGCGACGACGCCGACGCCGGCGGCCAGCGCTCCCTCCAGGGCAAGCATCCAGCCAATCTGGCGACGGGTCAGGCCGAGATGGCGGAGCATGCCGAACTCGCGCCGCCGCGCTGCGGCCAGCGCGGCAAAACTGGCCGCGACGCCGGCCAGGCCGATGGCCACGGCGACGGCCTCGAGCAAGTAGGTGACGGCGAAGGTGCGGTCGAAGATGCGCAAGCTGATCGCCCGGATCTCGCCGGGCCGGGCGATTTCCAGGGCGCCGGTCGCGGCCAGCGCGGTCAGCGCCGCTGCCACCTGGTCGGCGATGGCGTCCGGGGCAAGCTCGATGGCTGCGTCGTTGACCAAGCGGTCGCCGGTTATCCGCCGATAGTCGCCCAAGTCGATCATGATGGCACCGGTCTGCCGCGAGTAGTCGCGCCAGACGCCAGCAACATGCACTTCGACCGCGCGCCCGGCCAACGGCAGCGCCACGGTCTGGCCGGTTCGCCAGCCATGGAGGTCGTGCATCGCCTCGGAGATCCAGATCTGCGGCAGGTCGCCGGGGCGCACCGCGCCGACCAGCGGCAGGTCGCTGCCATCGGCAGCCAAGGGACGGGCAATCAAGGCCACCGGCGTGTTGCCGACACCGAGGCGCAGGCTTTCGTGGCGGGTGAAGCTGCTGCGGTCGACGCCCGGCACGGCCGAAATTCTCGCCTGCAGTGCCTCGTCCAGGAAAGCGCTGGTCTGGGCGCGACCGGCACGCAGGTAGAGGTCGGCGGGCAGAATCTGGCCCAGCCACTGATCGACCGAATCGCGGAACGAGGCCACCATGATCGCCATCGCCGCCGCCAGCGCGACACTGGTCAGCACGCCGGCTGCCGCCACCACGGCATGACCCGGTGCGGCGCCGAGGCGGGCTGCCGCCAGGCGGCTCGGGACCGGACCACGGCCGCCGGGCAGCAGGCGGGCTACAGCGGCGGCCAGCGCCGGCAGCAACAGGACGCTCCCCGCGAGCAGGAAGGCTACCGCCAGGTAGCCGCCGACCGGCAAACCCTCATGCGGCGGAATGAAGCAGGCGGCGATGCTTGCGGCGAGCAGGCCGAGGCCGAGCCACGGATGACCGCGGCCACCGGCGAGCGCCGCATCGTCGCCGGTCTTCAATGCCTGGGCGGGAGCGACAGTCGCAGCCTCGCGGGCCGGCAGCCAGGCACCGGCGACGCCGGACAGCAAGCCGAGGGCCACGTAAATAGCCGCCGCCTCCGGCTGGAATACCAGCGTCGGCGCCAGGCCGGAAAAGTAACCGGCCCCGAGATCCCCGCCGAGCAACTCGAGTGCGCCCCAGGCGAGGCCATGGCCGAGCAGCACGCCGAGCACACCACCAGCAAGCCCGACCGCCGCGCCCTCGGCCAGCAGCCAGGCGAACAGGCTGCGCCGCGCCAGACCCAGGGCGCGCAGGAAAGCAAACTCGGTGCGACGGCGGACCACGGACAGGGCTTGCGCCGAAAAGACCAGGAAGCCGCCGGTAAGTAGCGCGATGGCGGCGAGCATGGTCAGGTTGACGCGATAGGCGCGCGACAGGTTGGCCGCCTGGTCGGCCGCTGCTTCGGGTACTTCGACCAGCACGCCGGCGGGCAGCGCAGCCTGCAGTTGCGCTTGCGCGGCGGCCGGCGCCACACCCTCGGCCAGGCGCAGGTCGATGCGCGTGAGCTTGCCGAGCCTGGCGAAGGCGGACTGGGCGACGGCGATATCCATCACCGCCAGCCGACGGTTCTCGTCGGCTCCCGGGATGTCGCCGGCGACCCGGAAGCCGGCACTCTCCGTACCCGACTGGAACTCGACGTGCTCGCCGATTTTGGTCGCCAGCGCGGCCTGCGCGGCGCTGCTGAGAAAGACGCTGTCCTCGGCCAGCACGGCGAAGCGCGCGGCTGTGCCGGCCGGCCTCGGCAGCAGTGCCGGCGTGACCCGGGCCAGCGTGAAAACATCCACGCCCAGCAGTTGCAGGGTTTCGTCGCGACCGGCCAGCTTGACTTCCAGTTCGAGCACCGGGCTGGCCTCGGCAACTTCGGGACGGCCGGCGACGACGGCATAGACCTCCTCGGCGAAGCCGCCGCGCGGCCCGACCACCTGCAGGTCGGCGGCGCCGGACAGCGAGCGCAAGCCGCGCCCGAATTCGCCGAGCGCCGCTTCATGCACTGCCTGGACGGCCATGCCCAGGGCCACGCCGAGGACGATCGCGGCGAGGGAAAATAGTGTCGCCAAGCGTCGCCGGGCCAGCGAGCCGAGAAAGACCGGCGCCAGCCTCACCCGAGCAACCCGCCGGCGGTCAAGTGCAGCACCCGGTCTGCCGTCGCCGCCGCTTCCTGCGAGTGCGTGACCAGGATGCCGATGGCGCCAGCCGAGCGGATCCGTTCGCCGAGCAGCGCAAGGACCTTGGCGCCGTTGCCCGGATCGAGATTGCCGGTCGGCTCGTCGGCCAGCAACAGGCGCGGACGGTGCACCAGCGCCCGG
>JBFZCS010000039.1:0-4163 GCA_041307825.1 Azonexaceae bacterium | reverse complement strand
TGATGCAGATTCTCGGGGTCATGCTGTTCGACGGAAGGCTGGACGCGACGCGTCTGAAGCATGCAATCGAGGGACGCATGCTGGGACATCGGCGTTTTGTCCAGTGCGTCGTCGAGGATGCAGCCGGCTATTGGTGGCAGGATGCCCCGCAATTCTGTATCGACAACCACCTGCATCATGCCCGGCTGCCGGGTGCGGCCGGCAAGGTCGAGTTGCAGGAATTCGTGTCCGGACTTGCTTCCGAGCCGCTGGATCGGGAGCGGCCGCTGTGGGAGTTTCACCTTGTGGAAACCGCACTCGGGGGACATGCGCTGGTCATGCGCATTCATCATTGCATTGCCGATGGCATCGCCCTCGTTGGCGTCATCATGTCGATGACCGACGGAGTGTCGGGCGGAGCCGTTCACCGGCGGCGGCCGGCGAAGCGGCGCGGGGAAGCGGCGGATGATGGCGACAGCTTCTGGGAAATGCTCTGGCGTCCGATGGCAGACATCTTGCAGAACCCGGTTCGGGCGTCGACCAATCTCATTGGCAAGTCCGTCGACATGTTGTCGCATCCGACGCAGATCGCCCATTTCGTTCGCCTCGGCGGCGATATTGCGCTGGAAATTGCAAAACTGGCATTCATGACCAACGACAGTGTGACCCGCTTCAAGGGGACGCCTGGACTGAACAAGCGTTTCGCCTGGTCGGAGCGGATTGCGTTGCCGGAAATCAAGGCGATCGGAAAGGTTCTCGGTTGTTCGGTCAACGACCTTTTGCTCTCGGCCGTGGCTGGCGCCCTGCGCGCCTATCTGGTCGGCAAGGGCGACGAGGTCGACGGGGTCGAGGTTCGCGCCATGGTTCCGGTCAACTTGCGGCAGCCGGAGGACGAGGGAAAGTTGGGCAACCGTTTCGGTCTGGTGGCGCTGGTGTTGCCGGTCGGCATCGAAAATCCGTTGGCCCGCCTGTACGAGACGCGCGCGCGAATGCAAAGCCTGAAGAACTCCTATCAGGCGGCCCTGACCCTGACGGTTCTCGGGGCGGTGGGGATAACGCCCAAGTTGGTCCAGCAGCAGGTGCTCGATCTGCTGGCCAGCAAGGCGACGGCGGTGATGACCAATGTGCCGGGCCCGACGAGCGCCCTCTATCTGGCCGGCGCCAAGCTGAGTCAGCCGTTGTTCTGGGTGCCGCAATCGGGAGACATCGGCATCGGCGTATCGATACTTTCTTACGATGGCAGCGTGCAGATCGGGCTGATGACCGACGACAACCTCGTTGCCGATCCGGAACTGATCGTCCGGGGCTTCGCCCGTGAATTCGAGCGCCTGCTCATGCTCGTTTTGATGGAACCATGGGACCGGCTCGGCGACCCCGAAGCGGTTGAGGCGGGGCTGGAAGGGGAAGCCGCCTGACCCCGCTCCAGCGCTTTCGAAATCACCGGAACGGCCGGGGCGCAGAGAAACTCAGTCCATCTCTTCCTTGGCCCGTTCGACGTCCATTTTTTCCATCGCATCCGCCGGCGTGCAGGCGACGGCTTCCGTGTAGAGTTTCTCGGCGTCCTTGAGGCGCGAGCGCCCGAAGAGCAGGATCAGTCCGTCCGCGTATTCAGTGTGGGCAATGGCTGAATCCGGGTTCAGTTCGAGCGCCGTGCGGAAATGTTTCTCGCCGGCTTCCTTCTTGGCGCCGTAGGTCAGTCCGCCGACCATGCTGCCGACCTTGTCGATGATTTCCGAATGCCAAGTGCCGAGCGCGATATGCGCGTCGGCGTGCCCGGGCTGGAGTTTCAGCGCCTGATCGAGACTGTTCTTGATCTTGCCGCCCAGGCCCTGGGCCAGAGCCTTGCCGACCGAGATGCCCTGGCTGTAGCGGCCCAGCGCGTAAGCGTGGATGTACCAGGCGTTGGCGTTCTTCGGTTCGGTCTTCTGCAGCGCGACGCAGCGTTCGGCGATCTCCTCGAAAAGCTTGAGCCGCACTTCCTCGTCTTCCTCCAGATGATTGGCATAGATCATCGCCGCCTTGTTGGCTGCGTTGATGCCCGAAGGGCCAGCCTTCAGGCCGATCTCGACGGCCTTGGCGAAATCACCGGCGTGATAGGCACGCCAGGCATCCTGCGCTGCGCTGTCCGCGGGGAACGGTTCGCAGTCCCCGCGGTGCAGACGTTCCCAGTTTTTCTTGAGAGCCGGGCCGGCATAAGAAAAGGCCTTGTCGGCATGAGGGAATTGCTTCCAGGTCGACTTTCCCATTTTAGTCTCCTTTAGTTGTTATCGATGTACGCTGCCGAGAGCTTTTCCAGCAGACTGCGCGCTTCGCCTTGCAGGTAAGGGGCGGTGAGCGACATCACCTGATAGACGCCGCGTCCGATATCGGGGTCGCCGCGCGGTCGGCTGGCGTGTTCGAAAGACAGCCAGAATGTGGCGACGACGGTCATGTTGGTCGCCAGCGCGCGAATCTCGGCCGGTGTTGCGGTCAACACGCCGGAAGCGGCCAATCCCTGGCAGACCTTGACGGCGGTGGCTTCCTTTTGCGCCAGGATGCGCTGGAAATGCGTTTCGACCAGCCGGTTGCGGGTCAGCAGGTCGTTGATGTCGCGATAGAAAAAACGGAAGCGCCAGATCGTTTCGAACAGCAGGTGAAGAAACAGCCAGATGTCCTCGGTCCCGAGCAGCCGGGTCGCCGGGGTCGCGAACAGTCCCTCGATCTCCTTCTCGTAATCGCCGAACAGCGCGTCGACGATCTCGTCCTTGTTATGAAAGTGGTAATAGAGATTGCCCGGGCTGATGTCCATTTCGTCGGCGATGACCGTCGTCGTGACGTTAGGCTCGCCGAAGTCGTTGAAAAGTTTCAGCGCGGTTTCGAGAATGCGCTCGCGGGTGCGACGCTTGGGCTTGCTCTCCATTCTGTAACCCTCCGCGGTCCGTAAGAGAGAAAGCATACATCATGCGGCCGTTTGTGTTGCCAGCGCGACTGCCGGGCCCACTTGTTGCAGGCGGCGAAATGTCGAATCCGCGGGGAGCGTGTCCCGGAATGACAGATGCCCGGTCATCGCCGGGCATCTCCTTCTGTGCTGTCCATCCTTTTCGGGCGCCAAAGAACGCCCGGGTTTTTCACTTAGGCATCAGTTGCTGTACCAGCAGGGGCATTAACAGGCTCTGCGGCTTTGGCGACAACGCTTTTCGTCGGGGCCGGCTTCTTGGCCGGCGCTGCCTTGCGGGCAACTGCTTTGGTGGCCGCGGGAACCGCCGTAGCCTTGTCAGCAGGTTTCGCCGCAGCCTTGGCGGCTGGCTTGGTGGCTGGCTTGGCGGCAACAGGTTTGGCGGCTGGTTTGACCCCTTTCTTGGCGGCAACGCCCCCACCCTCGTTCAGTTTCTGGACGGTCGCGGTAAGTTCGGCAACGCGCTTGGACAGCTTGTCGATTTCCTTCTTTGTCGGCACGCCAAGGCTGGAGAGGGCGCGGGCGACGCGATCCTCGAAGACGTGCTCAAGACGATCCCACGTGCCGGCTGCCTTGCCGGTGACCGCCGCCATCTTGGCATCGGCTACCTTGCGCACATCGGCGAACGTCTCATCGGCCGTCTTGCGTACAACGGAAAACTTCTCATCGGCCATCTTGCGTGTCTTCTTCTGGATGGCTTCGCCTTCCTTGACCAGTGCGTCGAAAACCTTGCCGCCTTCTTCCTGAGCCTTGGCAAAAGCACCGAGCCCGGCCAACCAGATTTGCTGTGCGGATTCCTTGACGGTTTGCGTCAATTGACCTTCAGAGAGGGATTTGAATTTTTTGACCATGATTAACTCCTTCGATACGAATCTATATGGCAACCCATCTGTTGCCGACAAGATCAGTTTAGGATATTCAATTAGTGGACGCACACTAAAGCGCTAGGTAAGCTGCTCTAAAATCCATTCCCGGATACATTATTCACAGGAGAGAAAAGTGCAGTATTTCCTCACCGGAGCATCGGGATTCATCGGCAAGCGCCTGGTCAAGAAGATTCTGGAACGCAAAGACAGCACCGTGTTCTTCCTGATTCGCGAATCCGACAAGGAGTCGCTTGAACATCTTTACGAATTCTGGAATTGCGATTCGCACCGGGCGATCCCGGTGGTTGGCGACCTGACCCAGCCGCTGCTCGGCGTTTCAGCGGCCGAACGCAAGAAAATCGGCAAGAAGACGGCCCATTTCT
>JBFZCS010000038.1:0-8546 GCA_041307825.1 Azonexaceae bacterium | reverse complement strand
CGCGGGTACGCGGCTACGGGCCGGGGCGCTTCAGCTTCAACGTCAAGGGCGGCCGCTGCGAGGCCTGCCAGGGCGACGGCATGATCAAGGTCGAGATGCACTTCCTGCCCGACATCTACGTCCCCTGCGACGTTTGCCACGGCAAGCGCTACAACCGCGAAACGCTGGAAGTCCAGTACAAGGGCAAGAACATTTACGACATCCTCGGCATGACCGTCGAGCAGGCGCGTGAATTCTTCGACCCGGTGCCGGTCATCGCCCTCAAGCTGCAGACCCTGGTCGATGTCGGCCTCAGCTACATCACCCTCGGCCAAAGTGCGACCACGCTCTCCGGCGGCGAGGCGCAGCGCGTCAAGCTGGCGCTCGAACTGTCCAAACGCGACACCGGCCGCACGCTGTACATCCTCGACGAACCGACCACCGGCCTGCATTTCCAGGACATCGAAATGCTGCTCAGCGTGCTGCAACGGCTGGCCGCCAACGGCAACACCATCGTCGTCATCGAGCACAACCTCGACGTCATCAAGACGGCAGACTGGATCGTCGATCTCGGGCCGGAAGGCGGCGACGGCGGCGGGCGGATACTGGTTGCCGGGACGCCGGAAGAGGTCGTCAAGTGTAGGGCCAGCCACACCGGCCGCTTCCTCAAGCCGCTATTGGCGAGAAAGGCATGAGCGCCGCCGAGTACAAGGGAAAATCCGGGCTGGTCCGGCTGTGGAACGCGCTCGGCTATTCGCGCGACGGGCTGGTGGCTGCCTGGCGGAACGAGGCCGCTTTCCGCCAGGAACTGCTGCTGGCCGCAGTGGCCATACCGCTGGCCATTTTTCTCGGCCGGACGGGCGTCGACCGCGCCCTGCTGATCGGCAGCATCATCGTGATCCTGATCGTCGAGATTCTTAATTCGGCCGTCGAGGCGGTGGTCGACAAGGCGTCGCCGGAGAAGAACGAACTGGCCAAGCGCGCCAAGGACATGGGCAGCGCGGCAGTGCTCTTGAGCCTGATAAACGCCGCTGTGGTCTGGGCCTGCGTACTGTGGCCGACCGGCCACGGCTGAGCGACTGCCCGGTGCGCTAGTCAGCTGTCCGAGCTGCGTCTGCCGTGCTTCTCCATCAGCATGGCCGCCCCCTGAAAGTAGGCGATCGCTTCGTCCGCCAGTTGCGGGTCGGTGGCGACTGGCCGGGCTTCCTTGCCATCGGCGCTGATGCGGAAGGTCTCGATCTTGCGCTTCGGTTCGAGGACGGTCAGCAGATCGCCCTTCAGGTAGCCGACGTTCTGATAGGTCGAGAGCAGGGCACGTCCCTGGTCGGGTGGCGTGTTGAGGATGTCGTGGCCGACGAAGCGGTCGTCGCCTTCCAGTCCGAGCATGGCGAGCAGGGTGGGGGCGAGGTCGATCTGGCTGGCCAGCGTATCGACGCGCTGCGGCGCCACCAGCTTCGGCGCATAGACGATGGCCGGGATGTGATAACGATAGACCGGAATCTTGGCCTTGCCAGCGCTGCTCGCGCAGTGGTCGGCGACGAAAACGAAGATGGTGTTGTCGAACCAGGGCTTCTTCCTGGCCGTCTCGATGAACTGGCCGACCGCGAAATCGGCGTACTTGACGCCGCCGGCGCGCTTGCCCGGCGAGGGGATGTCGATGCGGCCGGACGGGTAGGTGAAGGGGCGGTGGTTGGAGGTCGTCATGATGTGGAAGAAGAAGGGCTTGCCGCTGGCCGCCTCTTGGTCCAGATTGATCAGCGCTTGGTCGAACAGATGTTCGTCGGCGACGCCCCAGATGTTCTCGAACTTGACCAGTCCTTCCTGGAAGTGGGTGCGGTCGGTGACCTGATAGCCCTGCGCGTCGAAGTAGCCGTTCATGTTGTCGAACATGCCGTAGCCGCCGTACAGGAAATGCGGTGTCCAGCCGCGCGCCGCCAGCGTGCCGCCCAGCGTGTTCAGGTTGGCGACGTTGGGCCACCGCACCACCGACATCCCCGGCTGCGGCGGCAAGCCGGCGGAGAGCGCTTCCAGCCCGCGCACGGTACGGGTGCCGGTGGCGTAAAGACGGGTGAATAGCAGGCCTTCGCGGGCCAGACGGTCGAGGCTCGGCGTCAGGTTTTCGCTGTTGCCGAAAGCCGCCATGTACTCTGCCGACATGCTTTCCATCATGATCACGACGACGTTCGGCTGGCGTTGCGCCTGGTGGGCGACCTTCTGCAACGGATTGCGGCTGGCGCTGACCTCGCTGTGTCCGGACAGGCGCCGCAGGTCGGCCATCACCTCGGCATCGGGACGCGTGGCGTAGAACTGGCGGTAATCGAGCCGGTTCTGGCCGGCCGCCGCCACGAAGCTGCGCCAGCCGTTGTCGGCCAGTTCGTTGCCGTAGGCATTGGCGGAAAATTCGGGCATTGCCAGCTTCCAGGCCAGAACCCAGGCCACCACGATCAGGCTCAGGCACCAGCCCAGTTGGCTGCGACGCGGCATGGTGCCGCTTGCTGCGGCCCGTAGCGGGCGCCGGAAAGCCCAGGCGAGCAGGCCCGTCAGTAACAGCAGGCCGCCGACGATATTGCCGACCGGATAGGATTCGCGGATGTTGCCCACCACTTCGGTCGTGTAAACCAGATAGTCGACGGCGATGAAATTGAAGCGGACGCTGAATTCATCCCAGAACAAGCCTTCCGAGACACCGACGAAGACAAGGGTGAACAGGTAGATGGCGAACAGCGGCAGGCGTAGGCGCGTCCGCCAGCGGGCGGGGAGCAGCAGCTCGAAGATTAGCCACGGGGTGGCAGCAGCGGCCGCCACCGGCAGGTCGCGCAGGGTGCCGAGCGCCAGTGGCCCGAGCAGGGCGGCGAGCGGCTGCTCGCTGGCCAGCACTGAATGCGCGAGCAGTGCCACACGTGTTACGAAAAATACGACGAGTGCGGCGACTGCGGCCAAGCCCCAGACGCGCAGCGCGTACCCGTTCAAACCCCTGAAAATATTCATCGTCGACCATCACCGGCAAAAGTTGCCGCGAATTTAGTCGACCGCGCGTGAGGGTTTAGTGAGCTATTTGTGAGGAAATTGTGAGGTCAGAAGCGGTGGAGGCTGGCGCCGAGTTCGACCACGACCCGGGCGCCGCCCGTCGCCGCATTGCCGGCGCTCACCTGCCAGCCGCTGGCGGCGCAGACGTGCTGCACCAGCGCCAGCCCGAGGCCGTGGCGGCCGCGCGGGCCGGTATAAAAGCGGTCGAAGACATGCGCCAGATCGGCCTCGGCGAAGCCCGGGCCGCAGTCGGCGACGACCAGCCGGCTGCCTTCCAGCGCGCAGGTGATTTCACCCTGCTCGCTGTAGCGCAGCGCGTTGTCCAGCAGGTTGCGCAGGACGAGGTCGAACAGGGCCGGGTCGGCAGCGACCGCCGTGCCTTCTGGAACTTCCAGGCGCAGGTTGACCGGCTTGCTGTTGGTGATCGTCAGCGACTCCCAGACAGCCGTGATCGCCGGGCGCAGGCGAATTTCCTCGAGCAGCGCCGGCCGCGCTTCGCGCCCGAGGAGCAGCAGGCTGTTGCCGAGGGCATTGATGCGGTCGACGCTGCCGATCATGCGATTTGCGCGGCGCGCGACGGACCCCGGGGCGTCGGGCAGCGCCGCCAGCATTTCGGCGTCGGTGCGGATCGCCGTCAGGGGCGTGCGCAGTTCGTGCGACAGGTTGGCGGCAAAGGCCTGCTCGCGCGCCAGGGCCTCCTGCTGCCGCCGGTGGTAGCGGTCGAGCGCGTCGGCGATGGCCAGCAGTTCGCGTTCCATGCCCGCTTCCACCAGGGATGCGCCGCCCGGTTCGCCGACCCGTGCCGCCAAACGCTCGAGACGGCCGGCCAGTCCCCCGGCCATGAGGTAGCCGGCGAGCAGGACGAGCAGCGCGAGCAGGCCGCCGGTGCTGGCGGTGATCAGGATCAGTTCGCGCAAACGCATTTCGTGATCCTCAACGTCGTAGGTCAGGATGTAGCGTGCGCCTTCGTCCTCGCGGACGGCGACGTGGAACTCGCGGCCGGCGCGGACGATTTCGTGATTGCCCACCGCCAGGCGGGCGACATCGGCCGGAATCCCGGCGGCCGGCGGCGGGCCTTTGGCGATCCGGTAGAGCTGCATGTCCGGCGTGTTGGGGAAGGCCGACTCGGGTGCCGTCTGCCACACCGCCATGCTGTGGGCGATCTGCTGGTCGAGGATTTCCTTGATGAATTCGTCTTCCTTTTCGTCGAAGATCATCAGCATGGCGATCGCCTGCGCGACGATGGCGAGCAGGATCAGCACGGCGACCGCGGCCGCAATGCGCAGGCGCATGCTGGGCGCCGGCCTAGTGGCCGACAAGCTTGTAGCCGAGGCCATGGACATTGACGATTTCGACCGGCGCCGCTTCCGGCAGCGCCCGGCGTAGCGTATGCAGGACGCTGCGCAGGTTGTCACTCGATTCCTGGGGGCGGCCCCAGATGGCGATTTCCAGTTCGCGGCGCGAGAAGACGCGCTGCGGTTGCTGCAGCAGCACTTCGATCAGCCGGATGGCCTTGGGCGGCAGGGTCAGCGTTGCGTCGCCGAGGGTGACGGTCTGCGCCGCCGGGTCGAAGCTGAGCGCTCCAAAGACCAGCCGCTCGGCCGCCGCCCGCCCGCTGCTGCGGCGCAGCAGGGCCTGCAGGCGGGCTTCGACCTCCTTGAGCGCAAAGGGCTTGGCCAGGTAGTCGTCGGCCCCGGCGTCGAAGCCGGCCAACTTGTCGTCTAGGGTGTCGCGCGCGGTCAACATCAGAATCGGCAAAAGATTCCCGGTCGACCGCAACCGGCTGGCCAGCGTCGCACCATCACCGTCGGGCAGGCTACGGTCGAGAATCAGGGCATCGAATTCCTCGCGCCGCAGGAGCGCGTTCGCCACCGCCAGCGAGGGCGCAAAATCGCATTGATGCCCGCAGCTTTCGAGAAAGTCATAGAGATTCTCGGCAATCGGCCGCTCGTCCTCGACGATCAGGATGCGCATCAGTCCGCCTCGGCGGCAACGACGATCCGGTTGCGACCCAGGCGCTTGGCTTCGTAGAGTGCGTAGTCGGCGCGCTGCAGCGCGATTTCGAGCGGGCAGTGGCTGGCGTCGGCCAGTCCGATGCTCAGTGTGACGCGCACCAGCACGCCGTCGGGTAGCCGGATGTCGTGTTCGGCGAAGCGCTGGCGGAAAAGTTCGACCAGGATATGCGCCTGCTCGACGCTGCTCTCGGGAAAGAGAAAGGCGAACTCCTCGCCGCCGTAGCGGCAGACCAGGTCGGACTGGCGCACGCTGTCCGCTAGCAGTGCGGCGAAGGTGCGCAGGACGACGTCGCCGGCGCCATGGCCATGCGTGTCGTTGAGGCGCTTGAATGAATCGAGGTCGCCGAGGGCGACGGCGATCGGCCGTCCGTAGCGCTGGGCGCGGCGAATCTCGGCCTCGGCACCGACCATGAAATGGCGCCGGTTGATCAGGCCGGTCAGTCCGTCGCGGTTGGCCAGCAGTTCGAGTTCGCGGCGCGCCGCTTCGTTGCTGATCATGGCCTTGTGCAGGCGCCCGGTCGCCTCTTCCACGGCATGGATTTCGGCGAGGCTGGCATCTGGAAACTGCGGTGCCGGCTGCTCGACGTCGAGCGACGACAAGGCATGGTCGATACGCTGCAGCGGGCGGATCAGGTGCTGTCTGAGCAAGGCGATGAGCAGCAGGATGAAGCCGCCGACCAGCGCCAGCGCGCCCAGCAGCTTGAAGCGGGCGGTGCGCATGGTGCCCGCCATGTCGTCGAGGTCGGCAGTCGCGAGATTGGCGCCCTCGACTGAAATATCGTCTACCAGCAAGTGCATGCGCTGGGAGATACGCTGCCATTCCGGATAACGCGCCCTGAGCGCGGACGGATCGCGGGCGGCGAGCTGGTTGATTTCGCCGAGGTAATTTTCGGTGTCGCGCGCCATCGCCGCAGCCTGTGGATGTTCGAGAATGCTCGGATGGCTCGCCACAAGCATGACGAGGAACAGCGCCTGCTGGCGCTCTTCGGCGGAATGCGACGAGAAAAAGCGTTCGCCTTCATGATTCAACTGGTCGAGATTGCGCGCCAGACGCTGGTAGCGGATGATTTCCGGCACGGTCTCGTGCTGCAGGCGCGTCGCGGCAGCGAGAACGCGGTACTGGTCGAAGGCCAGCAAGGCAACGACAGCGCCAAAAAGCAGCGCGAATACGCTGGCCAGGACTACGAATGCCTTGCCGGCGCTGGGGCGGTGCCGATCGTCTTCGGTCGTCACGCGCTTCAGTCCAGGAAAACTGGGAAGTGGCGGTACATGATGCGCTGAAACGTTCCGTCGGCCTTGATTTCCGCGATTGCCTTGTTGGCTGCGCGGCGCAGCGCGTTATTCTGCTTCTCCAGGACGATGTGGGCCGTGTCGCCGAGGCCGTGAGCAGTCACGGCCGGGCCGACGAACACGAAACGCTGCGCCTTGTCGCGACTGATCAGGGCGTAGCCGGTGCGGATCGGCAGCAGTGCGAAATCGGCGCTGTCGTTGCGCAGCAGGTCCAGCGCCTCGGCTGTCGTCGATGTGGCAACTACGGTCAACGCGCGTTCGCTGGCGTTGCGGTCGAGGTAGGCCTGCTGTCGCGAGCCGTCCAGCGCCGCTACTCGCGCACCGCGCAGGTTGGCGAGGTTGACCGGCTGAGCGAGTTTTGTGGTGTATGCCCGGACGTTGGCCGGCGTTCCGATCAGGCGTGAGGAGGAGCGGAAGAGTGCATCGCTGAAGGCGACCCGTTTCTCGCGTTCGGGCGCGCGCAGAAAATTGCCGAAGCCAAGATCGAAGCGGCCTGCTTCGACCCCTGGCAGGATTTCGGCCAGACGCACGTAGTAAAAAGCACAATGGGCGTGGATGCGGCGGCAGATTTCCCGCGCCAGTTCGTCGGTGACGGCCACCAGATCGGCGCCCGGCGTGCTGCTCGGGATCAGTTTGCCTTGCATCGATATCTGCGCCGGATCCTGGACCAGGACCGCAACTTTCAGTTCGGCTGCCTGCAGCAGTCCGGAAAACAGTGCTGCGATCAGGACAAGGGCGCGGAGGCTATTCATCAATGCACCCGGAACGGCAGAAATTGCGTGTTGATCCGCTCGTAGACGCCATTGCGCTTGATGCGCTCGAGCGCTTCATCGACCGCGACTTTCAGTTCCGGGCGTTGCGGATTGATGCCGAATGATGCATTGCCGAGCAGTTCGGGCACCTTCATGACCGTCGAAGCGAGGCCCAGCCGCTGGAAATCCGCATTCTTTTGCAGATGCAGGCTGGTATTCATCGGCACGATGGCCGCCTGGGCGACGCCGGCAATCAGCGGCGCGCCGAGTTCGCCGCTGGCTTGCACGGCGACCGTCTTCCAGCTCTGCTTGCGGGCGTAGCTCTCCTGCGCCGAGCCCTTGACGACGGCGACGCGCAGCCCGGGCGCCCCCGGCTCGACGCCGGGTTTGGCGAACCAAAGTGTGATCGACCGCAAATACGGATGGGCGAGGAGAATCCGCCGGCGCCGCTCCGGGGTGTCGAGCAGGCTGATCGCGCCAATGTCGAATTCGCCGCCGGCCAGCGCGTCCAGCAAGCGGTCCAGCACGATGACGTGAAACTCGCAGCGGACCTGCATTTCCTCGCACAGTGCGCGGGCGATCTCGATGCTGAAGCCGGTCAGCCGGCCATTGTCGTCGTGGAAGGACATCGGCGGCGAGTTTTCCAGCACGGCGACCTTCAGCGGCTGGTCAGCCGCGTGAGCCGCCATCCCCATGGCAAGACAGAGGGATGCGACGAGGCCGGCAAGGAGTTTGCGCAAGCGAAGTATCATCGTCCGATGTTATTGGGATTTTCGGCGCAGTATAGCCCATGCGCAGGGCGTTCTGTCGACGCCAGGCGGAGCGGGTTATTGCCCGGGAAGTTCGACCAGAATTCCCTGCAGGGGGAAGAAGATCGCCATCCTGAGCGGCAACGGGTCGCCGCAAAACAGGCCGGCATAACGCTCGAGCTGCGGCCGGTATTCCTCGGCGCGCGCTGCCAGTTCACCGTCCGGCAGGCGCACCGTCTTGTAGTCGATGATCCAGCGGGCGCCCTCGGCGACGAAAATGCGGTCGATCACGTGGTTGACCGTGGCATTGCCGTCGCGGCTGCTCCAGGCCTGTTCGGCGGCCGCTTCGGGATGAGCGGTCAGCAGCCAGCGGCCGGTCGCCGTATCGAGGGTGCGCGCCAGGGCGGCGACCGCTTCGGCGGCGCCGCTTTCAGCCTCGGCCTCGCCGTGCCCCTGCGCCCGCAACCAGCGCCGCCAGGCCGGCTGCAAGGCGGCGATTCTTGTGGCCATGGAATCAGCGGCTGGCCCCAGGGTCGCCCACTTTTCCAGGCCATTTTTTGCCACCAGTTCAAGGCAGCGATGAACCAGCGTGCCGACCGAAGCTTCGAGCGAGAGGCCGCTCTCCGTAGCGTCGAGGTCGAGCGGATTGGCCGTCGGGCGCGGGCCGCCCGGAATTTGGCGGAGTGCTTCGGGCACGGCGACCTCGGCCAGGCGAACCAGCGGCGGCACGAAGC
>JBFZCS010000037.1:0-4744 GCA_041307825.1 Azonexaceae bacterium | reverse complement strand
TGCGCAAGGCTGCCGAGCGCAAGGCGGTCAGCAGGGCCTCGTTGGGGACGAAATAAGGCGTGGTCAGGACGATCTCGCGGCGGGCGGCGTAGATTGCGGTGAGCAGCAGCGCGTCGATGCGTACCCGCGAGGTCTGCGGTCCCGAGGGAAAGATCTGGACGTGGCCGTTGCCGGCGGGCGGCAGGTCGGGTGGCGGCAGCGGCGCGAAATGGCTGCCGGTCTGCAGCGCGGTCAGCGACAGCGAAACGGCTTCGAGCACCCAGGCAGCTGGGCCTTCGATACGCGCCATCGCATCCACCCATTCGCCGACGCCGGCATCCTGCTTGAAGAAACGCGGGTCGGCGATATTCATGCTGCCGGTGTAGGCGATGCAGCGGTCGATGACGGCGATCTTGCGATGATCGCGCAGGTCGAAACGGACGAACAGGGCGCGCAGCGGATTGACCGGCAAGATTTCGACGATGCTGACACCGGCGGCGCGCAAACGCCGGATGGCATCGCTCTTGAAGAACGGGCGGCTACCGAGCGAATCCATCAGGGCGACGCAGGCAACGCCGCGTCTGGCGGCGCGGACCAGCGCCTCGACGAGGTCATCGACGAAACCACCGGCGCTCCAGATGTAGAACTCCATGAGAATGGAGACGCGGGCAGCGTCGATGTCGGCGATCATGGCGCGCATGATCGATCCGCTGTCAGTCAGCAATTGCAGGCGATGACCGCCCATCGGCGGCAAGCCGACCGCGCTGTGGACCAGGCGGCTGACGCTTTCACCGCCGGTGGACAGGCGGCTCGGCAAGGCGATGCTGGTGCCCGGGATGCTCCCGGCCCATTGCAGCATTTGCGGGCGCAGCCTGGCGGCACGCTGCATCCAGACCCGGCCAAGGCGCCGCTCGCCGATCAGCAGATACATGAGCGCGCCGACGCCGGGGAGCAGGACGGCCAGCAGCAGCCAGGCGATTGCCGTGCCGTGCGCGGTGCGCCGCGAGAAGATGCGCAGCGAGATGGCAACCAGTACCAGAACGTGGAGAACCGGCAGGGTTTTCAGCCACATCGACGCAGCATCGATCGTCATTTCGCTCACAGGCGGGCGCTATGCGGCAGCGGCTCGAAATTGAAGCGTTTCGGCACGTCGACCGCGACAATCGGTTCGATCCGCATGTTCTGCCAACAGACAGATGCCGGATTGCCGTTCATCAACGCAAGAAAGGCACTGTCGCACGCCGGCCTGGCATTCGAATCGTGGCAGCCGGCGAGAAATGCCGCCAGGTCGCGATCGTCGAGAAGGCCGATGCCGAGTGCAGTTTCAAGCAACAGGTTGCCTTCTTCGTCGAGATGGATTGCCTTTAATTCACCGGCCGGTGCACCGGTATGGCTGACGAAGCCGTCGCCCTCGCGGCGGAAGACCCAGGGGGTGTAGGCGAGCGTAACGAACACCCGTTGCGGGCCGTTCTGCAGAAACCAGCAGCCTGATTCGTCGCCACCGTACTGCCGGTTGATGAAGGCGATCAGGCCGCTGTGCGTCACGCGCTCTCCCTGCAATCGCCAGTCTCCCCGCCGGTCGAGCGACAGCCAGTCGTAACAGGCGGGGACGTTGGGCCACTTGGCGATGGCAGAAAGATCGACAGCCATCAGTCTTCGTAGGCAGACATCGGCGGACAGGCGCAGTTCAGGTTGCGGTCGCCATAGACATCGTCGATGCGATTGACGCTTGGCCAGAACTTGTTGGCCGCCACCCAGGGCAGCGGGAAGACCGCCTGTTGGCGGCTGTAGGGATGCTGCCATTCGCCGTCGATGACGTCCGCCTGCGAATGCGGGGCATTCTTGAGCGGATTGTTGTCGGCCGACCAGACGCCATTCTCGATCTGGCGGATTTCTTCGCGGATGTTGACCATCGCGGCAATGAAGCGGTCCAGTTCGGCCTTCGATTCCGATTCCGTCGGCTCGACCATGATCGTGCCGGCGACCGGAAAGGACACAGTCGGCGCATGGAAACCGTAGTCCATCAGGCGCTTGGCGATGTCGATCTCGGCGATGCCGGTGGCGGCCTTGATCGGGCGGATGTCGAGGATGCACTCGTGCGCAACGCGCCCATTTTTCCCGACGTAAAGCACCGGGTAATGCGCCTTCAACTGCTGGGCGACATAGTTGGCGTTGAGGATGGCGACTTGCGTTGCCTTCTTGACGCCAGCGCCGCCCAGCATGGCCAAGTACATCCAGGAAATGGTCAGGATCGACGCCGAGCCGAACGGGGCGGCGGAAACCGCTCCCTGGCCGGCATTGACGCGATCCGCAGGGCCGGTGGCAACGACGGCATGGTCCGCCATGAATGGCGCCAGGTGGGCCTTGAGGCCGATCGGACCCATGCCCGGCCCGCCGCCGCCGTGGGGGATGGCGAACGTCTTGTGCAGGTTCATGTGGCTGACGTCGGCGCCGATGAAACCCGGCGAGGTCAGGCCGACCTGGGCGTTGAGATTGGCGCCATCCATGTAGACCTGGCCGCCGTTGGCATGGACGATGATGCAGATGTCCTTGATCTCTTCCTCGAAAACGCCGTGCGTCGAGGGGTAGGTGATCATCAAGCAGGCGAGGTCGTCGCGATGTGCCTCGGCCTTGGTGATCAGGTCGTCGATATCGACGTTGCCGTCGTCGTCGCAATCGACGACGACGACCTTCATGTTGCACATCTGGGCGGTGGCCGGGTTGGTTCCGTGGGCCGATTTCGGGATCAGGCAGACGTTGCGGTGCGCTTCGCCACTGCTGGCGTGGTAGCGGGCAATCGCCACCAGGCCGGCGTATTCGCCCTGGGCGCCGGAGTTCGGCTGCATGCAGATGGCGTCGAAGCCGGTGACGGTCTTCAGCCATTCGGTCAGGCTGGCGATCATTTCCAGGTAGCCAACCGCCTGATCGCGCGGCGCGAAGGGGTGCAGGCCGCCGAATTCGGGCCAGGTGACCGGGATCATCTCGCTGGTCGCGTTCAGCTTCATGGTGCACGAGCCGAGCGAGATCATCGAGTGGTCGAGCGCCAGATCCTTGTTCTGCAGCGACTTCAGGTAGCGCAGCATCTCGTGCTCGCTGTGGTGCGTGTTGAACACCGGGTGCTGGAGAACGGCGTCGCTGCGGATCAGCGCGTCGGGCAGGGCGGAGTCGGCGGCGGCCACTTGCGCATCGATGACATCCATGTCGAGCGTGACCCGGGCGATCAGCTTGAACAGGGCGGCGACATCGTTGCGGGTCGTCGTTTCATCGAAGGAAATGCCGAGCACGCCGGCCGAGACGCGGCGCAGGTTGTAGCCTGCGGCCAGGGCGTCGAGATAGACGGTTTCCGCCCGTGCGCCGAGGTCGAGATGCACGGTGTCGTAGAACTGCCTGGTCAGCAGGGTGACGCCGGCACGCTTGAGGCCTTCGGCGAGGATGGCGGTCAGGCGGTGAATGCGGCCGGCAATGGTGCGTAGGCCTTCGGCGCCGTGATAGACGGCGTACATGCCGGCCATGTTGGCCAACAGCACCTGCGAGGTGCAGATGTTGGAATTGGCCTTCTCGCGGCGGATGTGCTGTTCGCGTGTCTGCAGTGTCATGCGGTAGGCCGTCTTGCCACGGGCATCCTTGGAGACGCCGATGATGCGGCCCGGCATGGAGCGGACGAAGGCTTCGCGAGTGGCGAAGAAAGCAGCGTGCGGGCCGCCGAAGCCCATCGGAATGCCGAAGCGCTGGCTGGAGCCGAGGGCGATGTCGGCACCCATGGCGCCGGGTGATTTGAGCAGGACCAGCGCCATCAGGTCGGAGGCGACTGCAACGGTCGTGCCCTTGGCTTTCAGTGCGGCGATGGTCGCGGTCAGATCGCGGACTTCACCGTTGTCTCCGGGATACTGGAGCAGGGCGCCGAAGAAATCTTCACTTTCAATTTTTGGGCCATTTTCGCTGTTGACCGCGCCCCGAAGGAAGCCCCCTTGGGGGGTGGCAATGACCAATTCAAAGCCGAAATACTTGGCGCGGGTCTTCACGACGTCGATGGTTTGCGGGAAGCAGTTGGCATCGACCAGGAAGCGGTTGGACTTCGATTTGGAAACGCGGCGCGCCATGGTCATCGCTTCGGCAGCGGCGGTCGCTTCGTCAAGCAGCGAGGCGTTGGCGATCTCCAGGCCGGTCAGGTCGACGACCATTTGCTGGAAGTTCATCAACGCTTCGAGGCGGCCTTGGGCGATTTCAGCCTGGTAGGGCGTGTAGGCGGTGTACCAGCCCGGGTTTTCCATGACGTTACGCAGGATGACCTTGGGCGTCAGCGTGTCGTAATAGCCCATGCCGATGCAGGACTTGTTGACGACATTCTTGCTGGCCATCGCCTTCAGGTCGGCCAGCGCTTCGTGTTCGCGACGCGGGGCTGGCAGCGGCAGGTCGGCCGGCAGGCGGATGGCGGCGGGAACGGTCTGGTCGATCAGTTGATCGAGGCTGTCGGCGCCGATGGCGGCCAGCATGGCCGCCATTTCGGTCGAGCAGGGGCCGATGTGGCGACCGATGAACTCGTCGTGCTGCTCCAGGATGGATAGCGGTTGATTGAGCGGCATGGGCAGTCCTTGCTTAGGCGGCGTCAGCGACGGCCTGGTAGGCGGCGGAGTCGAGCATCTTGTCGAGGTCGGCGACGTTGTCCGGGGTCATCTTGAACAGCCAGGCGGCGTAGGCATCCTGGTTCACCGATTCCGGCGCATCGGCAGCCGCCTGATTCACTTCGGTGACAGTACCGGCGATT
>JBFZCS010000036.1:0-3894 GCA_041307825.1 Azonexaceae bacterium | reverse complement strand
CGCTGACGCGCCACCTGGTAGACCAGCAGCGTGGTGATGATCATGGTGCCAGTGACCGCGATGCCATAGGCGGCGGCCAGGGCGCCGGACGAGCCGAAACTGAGCACCAGCGCCGCAACGGCGAGGAACAGCGCCCAGTTGATGCCGGGCAAATAGATCTGGCCGCGTTCGTGGCTGGAGGTGTGACGCACAAACAAACGCGGCACATAACCAAGTTGGATGGCCTGATGCGTGATCGAGAACGCGCCGGAAATCACTGCCTGCGAGGCGATCACCGTGGCGGCGGTGGCCAGCGCGACCAGCGGCGGCAGCAGCCAGTCGGGAACCATGTGGAAGAACGGATGCGCCAGCGCGTCCGGCTGGGTCAGCAACAGCGCGCCCTGGCCGAAATAGTTCAGGGTCAGTGCCGGCAGCACCAGACCGAGCCAGGCCAGTTGCACCGGCCTGCGGCCGAAATGGCCCATGTCGGCATACAGCGTTTCCGCGCCGGTCACCGCCAGAAACACTGCGCCAAGGGACAGAAATGCCAGCATCGGCTGGGTCAGGAAGAAGGTCAGCGCGTAATTCGGCAGCAAAGCCCACAGCACCTGCGGCGCAGCGACGATGTTGGACACGCCCATCGCCGCCAGCACGACGAACCAGACTGCCGTGACCGGGCCGAACAGGCCGCCGACGCGGCCGGTGCCCTGGCGCTGTAGCGCGAACAGTGCGAACAGCACGCCGAGCGTGATCGGCAGAATCCAGGGTTTGAAAATCGGCGTCATGACTTCCAGGCCCTCGACCGCGGACAGCACAGAGATCGCCGGGGTGATCACGCCGTCGCCATAGAACAACGCAGCGCCGAACAGGCCGAGCAGGAGCATGCGCCGACTGGCCGAGGTGTGGCCGCTGCGTCGCTGCACCAGGGCCATCAGCGCCATGATGCCGCCTTCGCCGCGGTTGTCGGCGCGCAGGATGAAGGCGACGTACTTGATCGACACCACCAGGATCAGCGCCCAGAAGATCAGCGACAGGATGCCGAGCACGTTGTCCGGCGTCACCGGCACCGGATGGTGCGCGCCGGCGAACACTTCCTTCATCGTGTACAGCGGACTGGTGCCGATGTCCCCATAGACCACGCCGAGCGCGGCGAGCGTCAGTGGCGCGAGGCGTTTGGGTGCGGTATGGCCTGCTGCGGACATGGCGTTTCTCAGGAATCCTGAATCACGAAACGGTAGCCGACGCCGGTTTCAGTCAACAGGTGGCGCGGCCGCGTCGGGTCGGCTTCCAGCTTGTGGCGCAGGCGGCCGACATAGATGCGCAGGTAGTGGCCGCTTTCCGAGTGGCCTTCGCCCCAGACTTCGCGCAGCAACTGACGATGCGTGATGACGCGGTCGTTGTGGCCGATCAACGTCGCCAGCAGGCGGAATTCGATTGGTGTCAGATGCAGCGGCGCGCCGTCACGGCTGACGGTGCGGCGCGCCAGGTCGACTTCCACGGCGCCGCCGCAAAGATGCACCAGCGGCGTCATGTCGTCGCCGCGGGCATGGCGGCGCAACAGCGCGCGCACCCGCGCCAGCAATTCCGATACGCCGAACGGCTTGCTCAGATAGTCGTCGGCGCCGGCGTCGAGCGCCGCCACCTTGTCGCTCTCCAGGCTGCGTGCCGACAGCACCAGGATCGGCAGATCGGCCCAGGCGCGCAGGTCGCGGATGAAATCGAGGCCGTCGCGATCGGGCAGGCCGAGGTCGAGAATGACCAGATCCGGTTGCATCAGCCCAGCAGCTTCCAATCCGGCCGCCGCAGTGGCGGTTTCATCCACGTTGCAGCCCTGGCCCTCCAGCGCCAGCCGCACGAAACGCCGGATCTGGGGTTCGTCCTCGACCAGCAGCACGCGGCTCATGCCGCCATCTCCCCGCTTTCCTCCTCGATCTGTGGCGGCGAGCCCAGGGGCAGGCTGAACTCTGCGCAAGCGCCGCCAGACGGCGGGTTTTCCAGCGTCAGCACGCCGCCATGCGCGGCGACGATGGCCTTGCAGATGGCCAGGCCGAGGCCGGTCCCGGGCCGCACCGACTCGGAGTCACCTCGCACAAAGGGCTGCGCCAGGCCGGGCATGTCGGGGAAGCCGGGGCCGGTGTCGCATACCGCGATGCGTGCGCGGCTGCCGTCGATGCGGGCCGACAGCGTAATGGCGGCGCCGGCGGGCGTGTGTTTGGCGGCGTTGTCGAGCAGATTGCAGATCACCCGTTCCAGCAACACCGCGTCGAATTCCAGCAGCGGCATATCGGGCGGCAGGTCGATGCGTACCGGATGTTCGGCCAGCGCCGGGCCAAGCAGTTGCAGCGCACTGCCGAAAACTTCCTCGATGGACTGCCACTCGCGCCGCAACCGTTGTTCGCCGACGCTCAGGCGCGCCAGATCGAGCAGGTTGGTGACCATGGCCGCCAGTCGCTGTGCCTGGTCGCGCAGCGCGAGCGCAGTCTCGGCGTGCGGTTCGGGGATCACGGCGGCAGGGCCATGGCTGGCCAGCACCAGGGTGTCGGCCAGGCCAACCAGCGCGGTGAGCGGCGTGCGCAGATCGTGCGACAGGGCTGCCAGCACGGAATTGCGCAGGCGCTCGGAGGCCATCTGCACCTCCGCCATGCGCGCGACCTCGACGTAATGCAGCCGCTCGACGGCGATCGCCACCAGCGACGCGACCGTGATCAGCAGGTGATGCTGCCGGCTCGCCTCGCGCGCCGGCAGCAAGGCCACCATGACGCCGCGCACAGCCATCGGCGCGCTCAGCGGCAGACAAAGCAAAGCCTCTCCCTGGCCGGACATGCCGACCTGTTCGATCGCTTCGCCGCGCGTGTAGACCCGTCTGGCCAGCGCGGCGTCGCCGAGCGGATAGGCATCGTCGAGGGCGGTGAGCTGTCCCTCCGCGTCCGGCAGCCACAGGCTGCATTGCGCGCCCGACACCTCGCGCAGGAAGCGCCGCACGATCTCGGCTACCTGTTCCAGCGCGGTCGTACCGGCCATCTGGCGCGCCATCTCGTACAACGTCAGGGTGTCCTGCTCGCGCAGGCTGGCGTCGTCGGCGTGCTGCCGCAATTGCGCGACCAGATGCCCGGTGGTGAGCGCCACGGCCAGCATGACCAGGAGGGTGATCAGATATTGCGCATCGGCCACCGCGAACGACAGATGCGGCTGCAAGAAGAAGAAGTCGAACAGGCCGACGCTGGCGAACGCCGCCAGAATGGCCGGCCCGCGCCCCAGGCGCAGCGCGACCAGGAACACCATCAGCAGGAACAGCATGATGATGTTGGCCTGGTCGATGAATTCGCTAAGCGGTTTTGCCAGCAGCGCGGTGCTGGCGGCAGCGAGTGCGGCCAGACCGTAGCCGGCGGCATCGCGGCGGGAAAAACCGAATTTGGAGAGATGTTCGAAGTTCAACGGAAATGGCGCATCGAATCGGGAGGGCCATGATGGCACCCGGCCTGTAAAAAAGGCGTAAACGCGGGTTGGGCGATACCGCTTTGTTCAGGTTTCGACGATTTCCACCGGCGTGAAGGGCGGCACAACGTCGAACAACTCGGCCAGATCATCATTGCGCATGCGGATGCAGCCGTGCGAGCGCGGCGCTTGTTCGAAGGTTTCGTCCGGCGTGCCGTGGATGTAGATGTAGCGGCGCATGGTGTCGCAATTGCCGAGGCGGTTGAAGCCGGGTTCCTGGCCGGACAGCCAGAGAATGCGGGTCAGAATCCAGTCGCGGGCCGCGTCGGATTCGCCCAGTTCCGGGCTATAGATTTCGCCGGTCGGGCGGCGTCCGGCGAATACCGTGTTCAGCGGCTGATCGGCGCCGATCTTTGCGCGGACGATGTGACGGCCACGCGGCGTGCGGTAGCTGCCGGCGTCTTCGCCTGGGCCGTTGGC
>JBFZCS010000035.1:0-3617 GCA_041307825.1 Azonexaceae bacterium | reverse complement strand
TGGCCGTAAATCCCGGACGGCTGCAGGCCTGGTTCCTCGCCTGCCGCCCGAAGACGCTGTCAGTCTCGCTGTCGCCGGTCCTCGTCGGCACTGCCGTCGCCTGGCACGACAGCGGCCGCATCCTCTGGCTGCCGCTGCTCGCCGCTGCATTCGGCGCCGCCTTCATCCAGATCGGCACCAACCTGTTCAACGATGTCGGCGACTTCCTGCGCGGCACCGACACGCCGGATCGCCACGGCCCCAAACGCGCCACGGCCGAGGGCTGGCTAACACCGGGCAAGGTCAAGGCCGGCGCCTGGCTGTCCTTTGCGCTCGCCGTCCTATGCGGCATCGTCCTCGTCCGGCATGGCGGCTGGCCGATCGTCACCATCGGCCTCGCCTCGCTGGCCGCCGGCTGGGCCTACACCGGCGGGCCGAAGCCAATCGCCTACGGTCCGCTCGGCGAAGTCTTCGTTTTCATCTTCTTCGGCCTGGTCGCCGTCGGCGGCAGCTATTACCTGCAAACGCTGACCCTGACGCCGGTTGCGCTGCTCGCCGCGGTGCTGGTCGGCATCCATGCGGCGGCGGTGATCACCGTCAACAACTATCGCGACCGCGACGGCGATGCGCGCAACGGCAAGAACACGCTGGCCGTGCTGCTCGGCCGCCCGGCGACGCGCAAGCTCTACATGGCCGAGATGCTCGCGCCCTACCTGCTGCTGCCGCTGCTCGCGCCCGGACTCGGCTGGCCGGCCGCGCTGCCCCTATTTTCGCTACCATTGGCCATCCGCCTGATCCAGCGCTTTCACCGCGAAGCGCCGGGTCCGGTCTTCAACAACATTCTTGCCGCCAGCGCCGGACTCCAGTTGGCTTTCGCCCTGCTGCTGGCGCTGGCCTTCAGCCGCTGAACCGGGATTGCCCGCCATGATGACCACCGACCCACTGTTCGATACCGCCTTCCTGCGCCAGCGCATCCGCACCGTTCCCGACTGGCCCGGCCCCGGCATCCAGTTTCGCGACATCACGCCGCTGCTCCTCGACCCGCGCGCTTTCCGCCTCCTCGTCGAGGCTTTCGTGCTGCGTTACATGAATGCCGAAATTGACCTCGTGGCCGGCATCGACGCCCGCGGCTTCATTCTCGGCAGCGTCGTCGCCCACCAGTTGAACCGGGGCTTCATTCCGGTGCGCAAGAAGGGCAAGCTGCCCTTTACCACCGTCGCCGAGGAATACGAGCTCGAATACGGCAATGCCACGGTCGAAATCCATACCGACGCCGCTACTCCGGGCCAGCGCGTGCTGCTGATCGATGACCTGATCGCCACCGGCGGCACGATGCTGGCGGCGGCCCGCCTGCTCCAGCGCCTCGACGCCACCGTCGTCGAAGCGGCGGCGATCGTCGACCTGCCCGAACTGGGCGGTTCGGCGCTGCTCAGGGCGGCCGGAGTCCCGGTGTTCACCGTTTGCGATTTTGCCGGACACTGAACGATGACCGTCGATCTCGAAGAAATCCGCCGCGTCATGGCCGGAGCCGACTGCCTGGCCAGCCCCGAACAGGTCAGCGCCGCGCTCGACCGCATGGCCATTGCGATCACCAGCGAGCTGGCCGGGCACAATCCGCTGCTCTATTGCGTCATGAACGGCGGTGTCGTGGTCACCGGCCGTCTTCTGGCGCGCCTGAACTTCCCGCTCGAACTCGCCTACCTGCACGTCACCCGCTACGGCCACGACCTTCAGGGCGGCGAGTTGCTCGACTGGCGCGTGCGTCCGTCGCAGGATCCGCGCGGCCGCACCGTTCTGGTCGTCGACGACATTCTCGACGAAGGCTACACCCTGCAGGCCATCTGCCAATACCTTGCCGAGCAGGGCGCCACCCGCGTCCTCAGCGCCGTTCTGGTACACAAGGATCATCCGCGCAAGGCCCGCCCCGGCATGCGTGCCGACTTTACCGGCCTCGACATCGCCGACCGTTTCCTCGTCGGCTGCGGCATGGACTACAAGGGCTACTGGCGCAACGCCGCCGGCATCCATGCGCTGAAAGACAGCTGATCGATCATCGAAGCTGGATCGGGAAGCGTTTTTTTCACGCCTGATTGACTATTTTTTAAGCGACCTCTGCGGTACAATCGGATCCTCCCCCAGCATCATCCAGGTCACTGTTTTTCGGCGCGCTCATGGAATTTGTCGGCTTCACCCTGCGTAACAACCTGTTCGTCGCCCCCATGGCCGGCGTGACGGATCGTCCTTTCCGCCAGTTGTGCAAGAAAATGGGCGCCGGGCTGGCGGTTTCGGAAATGGTGACCAGCAATTCCCTGCTCTACGGCAGCGCCAAGACGCTGCGCCGCGCCAACCATGAAGGCGAGGTCGCGCCGATCGCGGTGCAGATCGCTGGCGCCGACCCGAAGATGATGGCCGAAGCCGCCCGCCACAACGTGGACAACGGCGCCCAGATCATCGACATCAACATGGGCTGCCCGGCCAAGAAGATCTGCAACGTGATGGCTGGCTCGGCGCTGATGCAGGATGAGAAGCTGGTCGGCCAGATCCTCGACGCCGTGATTTCGGCCATCCCGAACACGCCGGTCACGCTGAAATTCCGCACCGGCTGGAATCTGGCCAACCGCAACGCGCCGGCCATCGCCCGCATTGCCGAAAGTGCCGGTATCCGTGCCGTCGCCATCCACGGCCGCACCCGCTGCCAGCAATACACCGGCGAGGCCGAGTACGACACCATCGCCATGGTCAAGACGCTGATCAATATTCCGGTCATCGCCAACGGCGACATCACGACGCCGGAAAAGGCGAGGCACGTGCTCGACACCACCGGCGCCGACGGCATCATGATCGGCCGCGCTGCCCAGGGCCGGCCCTGGCTGTTCCGCGAAATCGAGCATTACCTGAAGACCGGCGAGAAGTTGCCGCCAGCCCAGGTCGTCGAGATTCACGGCATCCTGCTCGCCCACCTGGAAGATCTTTACGCTTTCTACGGCCCGGAAACCGGCTTCAAGGTCGCCCGCAAGCATATCTCCTGGTACACCAGGGGGCTGGTCGGTTCCGCGGCCTTCCGCAAGGAAATGAACACCTTGCCGAGCATCGAACAACAGATGCAGGCAGTGAACGACTTCTTCCGCCGGCAGGCGGAAGAGCACGAACATCTAAAATACAATTCAGAGGAGGCGTTGGCAGCATGAGCCAACATGAACTAGCAAAGTGCGTCACGGATTCGCTGGAACAGTATTTCCGGGACCTCGACGGCGAGAAACCCGCCGCCATTTATGACATGGTTTTGAAGAGCATCGAGCGGCCTATGCTCGAACTCGTGCTGGCCAAGGCTGGCAGCAACCAGACGCTGGCCGCGGAGATGCTCGGCATCAACCGCAACACCCTGCGCAAGAAACTCACCGAACATCAACTACTGTGATCGCCATGACCATCAAGCAAGCGCTGATTTCCGTCTCCGACAAGCGGGGCGTCCTCGAATTCGCCCAGGGCCTCGCCGCCCAGGGCGTGAATCTCCTATCCACCGGCGGCACCGCCAAAATGCTGCGTGAAGCCGGGTTGACCGTGACCGAGATCGGCGACTACACCGGCTTTCCGGAAATGCTCGACGGCCGCGTCAAGACCCTGCACCCGAAGGTGCA
>JBFZCS010000034.1:0-4583 GCA_041307825.1 Azonexaceae bacterium | reverse complement strand
GGCATGTTGATGACCCTCTTTGTCATCTATCGTCCGAATTGGGTTGCGACTTTTGACGATTCCAGTTATCTCGCCAACAAATAGGTAATACAATTCAACTGATTTCATGTCATTGGGGTTTGAGTCGGTGAAAAATTCCACATTTCGCTTTACCCTGATTGCTGCGTTGCTTGCACTGTCGGGAGAAGCCGCCGCCATCGGCCTTGGGGAACTGAGGGGGAAGTCGGTGCTGGGCGACAGAGCGCGCTTCGAGGTCGATCTTCTGGGTGCCGGGACAGATTCTCTCGACTCCGGGTGTTTCCAACTCAAGCGGCCCGCCGGCGATGGCAATCTGCCGTGGCTGAAACAGGCGACATTCTCGGTTCGCCGGGGCAATCCGGCGGTCCTCGAAATTCGGTCTGCCACGCCACTGACCGATCCGGTTCTCGCGGTGTCAGTTTTCGTCTCCTGCGGACACGATATCGTGCGCGAGTACGTCGTTTTTGCGTCGCCACCAGGCAGCCGTGTGGCGGATGAGTCACCGCCGCTTCGTGCACCGTCAGCGACGCCGGCAAAGGCGCCGCGCCGCCAGGTGGCAGCGGCCCGTCCTGCTGCAGTTCCGTCGTCATCCGCACCCGCACCGGTCAGTACCCGGTTGGCCGAGCCGGCAAGTCTCACGGTTGCGCCGGGCAGCACCATGCCTCCGGATGACAAGATCAAGGACATGGAAGCTACCGTTGGCGAACTTCAAAAGCGGGCTGCCGACCTGACGCAGAAGATAGAGCAGGCAGCGGCGACGCCACAAACCGGCCAGTCTGCGGTGCCCGAAGTTAAACCTGCATCCCCGGCCGCACCTGCAGCGGTTGCGGCGCCAAGCGCGCCGGTCAGCGAGACGAAATCCGGTGGATCAGGCTGGAGCCTTTACGGTGCATTGTTCGGCGCGCTGCTCGCGGTCGCGGCCTGGCTCGGCTGGCGGAGCTACAGCCAACGTCGGCAGGAGGCAGGCGGTGCGCCGGATGTCGTGGTCGATCCGCAGCGCATGGACGAACATGAGGAGCCGGGCGGTGTCGAGATGCAGGTCGATCCGGTGGCAATGGTTACGCCCGTTAGGCTAGCCGTCGGGGCGGCTGGAACGCCACCGGCGCCGCCGGCAACTTCGTCTTCGCGACTGGATTCGGTGATGTCGATTTCGGCTGCCACGGTCGACGAGCATTTCGAGGCCAATCCGGTGATGGAACTCGCCGAGATCATGCTTTCCTTCGGTCGCGTCAAGGGTGCTGCCCAGGCGCTGCAGGAATACGTTGACGCCAATCCTCAGGAAACAGTCAAGCCCTGGATACGCCTGATGGATGTCTACCGCATGGCCGGTATGCGCCATGAGTTTGAACGGATCGCCCGCGATCTGAACAAGAATTTCAATGTCGAGGTGCAGAAATGGGAAACCCCGGCCGCGGCAGACGATAGCGCGGTCGATGTCGTGCTCGACGCGGATCACGCCCGGCCGGCGAGCCGACCCGACGAAGGCCGGGTCGAGGGGGTCGAGGGCATGCCGGCGATTATGGAGCAGGTTCTCATGCGCTGGACCGAAGGCGATGCCATCAGCTACCTCAACCAGTTGCTGCGTGACAACCGGGGCGGCACACGCATCGGATTCCCGCTTTCGGTGGTCAGCGACATCCTGTTCCTCATCGACTTGAAAGAAATTGCCAGCAAGACAGAAGGCGAGTCGTCATCGACATGAGCCGATGCCGGATATCATTGAAGACAGTTTCCTGATCTTCACTGCGTTTTACCTGAAAGCCCGTGATTGTTGTTATAATCACGGGCTTTTCAACCTTGCCCCACCGCATTCGCATGGCGGGGGGTTTATCCCATAAGGAGTTTGCATGCGCCATTACGAAATCTGCTTTATCGTCCATCCGGACCAAAGCGAACAGGTGCCCGGCATGGTCGAGCGCTATCGCGCCACCGTTACCGCCAAGGGCGGCAGCATCCATCGCCTGGAAGACTGGGGTCGCCGTCAGCTGGCTTACCCGATCCAGAAGATCCACAAGGCTCATTACGTCCTGATGAACATCGAGTGCGACGGCGAAACGCTGAACGAACTCGAACATTCGTTCAAGTTCAACGACGCCGTGCTGCGCCACCTCACCGTCAAGATGAAGGCCGCCGTGACGACCCCTTCGCCGATGATGAAGGAAGAGAAGTCCAAGTCGATGATGCCCGGCGAGGCAGTGTCGGCCGAGTCCACCGAACAGGCTGCTGCCTGAAATCCAGTGCTGCAGGCTTATTGCAGGAAATAGCGGCTGAACTGTATCGAACTCTCCGGAAGGCTGGTCGAGCGCAAAGCCTTGCGCTACACCCCGGCCGGCGTGCCAGTCAGCGAAGGACGACTGCAACACGGATCCACGCAGACTGAAAGCGGTACAGAACGCCTGGTAGAAGTGGAAATTGCTGTTCTGGCCTTGGGCGAATCCGCCCGCTGGCTTCAGGCGGCACCCCTCGGCGGGGCAGTCAAGGTGACTGGATTTCTGGCTGCAAGGAGTCGCAACAGCAAAACGCCTGTGCTGCATGTGAATACAATCGAATTTTTGGAAGGAAATTAAAATGGCTCGATTCTTCAAGAAGAAGGATGACGACAAGAAAAAGAAACGTGGCGGTGGTCTCTTCAAGCGCCGCAAGTTCTGCCGCTTCACGGCGGAAAAGGTCGAACAGATCGACTACAAGGATGTGGATGTCCTGAAGGAATTCATCCAGGAAAACGCCAAGATCATGCCGGCTCGCCTGACTGGCACCAAAGCCGGCTACCAGCGTCAGCTTGGTACCGCGATCAAGCGCGCCCGCTTCATGGCCCTGTTGCCTTACACCGACAACCATCAATAAGCGAGGAGACGAAAAATGCAAATCATTCTGCTCGACAAGGTGGTCAATCTCGGTAACCTCGGCGACATCGTCAAGGTCAAGGATGGCTACGCCCGCAATTTCCTGATTCCGCAGCGCATGGCCAAGCGCGCTACGCCGGCCGCCATGGCTGAATTCGAAGCGCGCCGCGCCGAACTCGAAAAAGCCGCTGCCGAAAAACTGGCGGCTGCCCAGGGCGTTGCCGACAAGATGGCCGGTCTCTCCGTTTCAGTCGCCCGCAAGGCCGGCATGGATGGCCGCCTGTTCGGTTCCGTCGGCAATGCCGACATCGCCGATGCGCTGAAGGCCGCCGGCTTCGAGATCGACAAGGCCGCCATTCGCATGCCGGACGGTCCGCTCAAGGCGATCGGCGAGTTCCCGCTCGACGTTGCGCTGCACACCGACGTGCTGGCCAACATCTCCGTGGTGGTTGTCGCCGAGTAATTCCGGCTGTCACCCGCACGAGAAGGCCTCGCGGAAGCGGGGCCTTTTTAATTTACACTACCTGCCATGAACCAGCGTCCGCCAAAGCCCAGAATTGCCGATTCCGCACTCGACCAGCTTCGTGTGCCGCCGCACTCCATCGAGGCCGAGCAGTCAGTTCTCGGCGGACTGCTACTCGACAATCAGGCCTGGGACCGGATCGGCGATCTGGTTGCGGACAGCGATTTTTATAGAGACGAGCACCGGCGGATTTTCCGGCAGATCCGCAACCTGCTGGAACGCGCCAAGCCGGCCGACGTCGTCACGGTTGCCGAGGCCCTCGATGCAGCCGGGGAGGGCGATCAGACCGGCGGCCTGGCCTATCTCGGCGAACTTGCGGCGAATACCCCGTCGGCCGCCAATATCAGGCGTTACGCCGAGATCGTTCGCGAGCGTTCGGTGCTGCGTCAACTGGTGGCGACGGCTGACGAGATTGCCGCCGATGCGCTGAATCCGCTTGGGCGCGATGCCGAATCGTTGCTCGATGAAGCGGAGTCAAAAATCTTCAAGATCGCCGAGGCGGGCGCCGGGCACAAAGAAGGTTTCATCCATATCAACCCGTTGCTGACCCAGGTGGTCGAGCGCATTCAGGAATTGCATGATCGCGACAACCCCTCGGATATTACCGGCGTACCCAGCGGCTTCGTCGATCTTGACCAGAAAACCTCAGGCTTTCAGCCGGGCGACCTGATTATCGTTGCCGGACGGCCGTCGATGGGAAAAACGGCCTTCGCCCTGAATATCGCTGAAAACGTCGCTGTGGACACCGGTTTGCCGGTCGGGGTCTTCTCGATGGAAATGGGCGGGACGCAACTGGCGATGCGGATGCTGGCATCGATCGGTCGCCTTGACTCGACGCGCGTCAGGACCGGTCGCCTGAATGACGATGAATGGTCGCGGCTGTCGTTCGCCCTTGGCAAGCTGCATGAAGCCCCCATCTATATCGATGAATCGGGCGGCCTGACCCCGTCCAACCTGCGGGCCCGCGCCCGCCGTCTGGCGCGCCAGTATGGCGGCAAGCTCGGCCTGCTGGTCATCGACTACATCCAACTCATGAGCGGCAACCGGCAAGGCGAGAACCGGGCGACCGAGGTCTCGGAAATTTCGCGCTCGATCAAGTCGCTGGCCAAGGAGTTGCAGGTGCCGATCGTCGCACTCTCGCAGCTTTCACGGAAGGTCGAGGAACGGACCGACAAGCGGCCCATGATGTCCGACCTGCG
>JBFZCS010000033.1:0-2813 GCA_041307825.1 Azonexaceae bacterium | reverse complement strand
CGCCGACCGGCGCCGGCAAGCGCATCCCGCTGATGTTCGCCCGCGCCGAGGCGTTGCGCAAGGAGGCCGAGGCTTCCGCGCTGAACTTCATCGAGCCGGGCAGCGACCGGCGGGTTGGTTTCATCGCTTCCGGCCCGGCCTACATGCACGTCAAGGAATCCTTCCCGGACGCGCCGGTGCTCAAGCTCGGCTTCTCCTGTCCGGTGCCCTTCGAGAAATGCCGCGAACTGGCGGCGCTGGTTGATCAGGTCGTCGTCGTCGAGGAAGTCGAGCCGCTGGTCGAAACCGAGCTGAAGGCGCAGGGCATCAAGGTCATCGGCAAGGAAATCCTGCCGCTGCAGGGCGAACTGTCGCCGAACGTGCTGCGTCCGGCCATTGCCCGGCTACTCGGCGAACCCGTGCCGGAAAGGCAGTCGACCGCGGCATTGCAGGTTTTCCCGCGGCCGCCGACCATGTGCGTGGCCTGCCCGCACCTTGGCGTCTATTACACCCTGTCGCAGGTACGCAACCTGACCATCTCCGGCGACATCGGCTGCTACACGCTGGGCGCCGGTCATCCGTGGAACGCCCTCGACACTTGCATCTCGATGGGCGCCTCGATGGGCATCGCCCTCGGCCTCGACAAGGGCCGTGGCGAAGCCGACAAGGACAAGCGCGTTCTTGCCGTGATCGGCGACTCAACCTTCCTGCACATGGGCATGCAGGGGCTGCTCGACATCGTTTACAACAAGGGCAATGTCACCGTGCTGCTGCTCGACAACCGCGCAGTCGGCATGACCGGCGGTCAGGACAACCCGGGCAATGGCCGCGACATCTACGGCGAGGATGCGCCGCGCGTCGATTTCGCCAAGTTGGTCGAGGCGCTCGGCGTAAACATGGAGCGTATCCATGTCGTCGATCCCTACCAGTTGCCGGTCCTGTTCAAGACCATCCGCGACGAAGTGAAGGTGCCGGAAGTCTCGGTCATCATCACCGACCAGCCCTGCGTGCTGGTCAAGGATTACCACAAGCTGAAACCCTTCGAGGTCATCGACGACAAGTGCACCGGTTGCGGTAACTGCATCGACGTCGGTTGCCCGGCGATCCACGTCACGCGGCGCGGAAAGGAAGTCAAGCCGAGCGGTCGCGAGGTCGATCTCGCTTTCGTGCGCATCGAGTCCTCCGTATGCACCGGTTGCGGCCTGTGCGTCCAGCCTTGCGCGCCGAATGCCATCGTCCATCATGTGCCGGTTTCGCCGGTTCGGCTGGTCAAGGGTTGCGGGGTCTGAGATGAGCGAAAACACCAACATCCTCGTCGTCGGCGTCGGCGGCCAGGGCGTCATGACGGCGACCGAAATTCTCGCCGAGGCGGCCATCACGCTCGGCCATGATGTCAAGAAAACCGAAGTCGCCGGCATGGCGCAGCGCGGCGGGGTGGTTTCCTCGCACCTGCGTTTCGGCAAGAAAGTACTGTCGCCGCAGATCACGCTGGGCACGGCCGATGTCCTGCTCGGCTTCGAATCGGCCGAAGCGATGCGCTGGCAGCACATGCTGAGGCCGGGCGGCATCACGCTGATGAACACCGCCAAGCTGGTGCCGCCGGTCGTCGAACTCGGGCTCTTCGATTATCCGGACGACCCGATTGCCGAAATCAGGAAGTCCGGCAACAAGGTAGTCGCCTTCGATGCCACATCGATCGCCCAGGAACTCGGTGACATCCGCCTCGGCAACACCGTGATGCTCGGCGCCATTGCCGACCATCTGCCGTTCCCGGCGGAGACGCTGCTCGCTTGCGTACTCAAGCGTTTCCAGCGCAAGGGCGAGAAGCTGGTCGAGCTGAACCGCCGGGCCTTCGAAGCCGGACGGGCAGCCGTTGGCGCAGCTGAAGCGGCGCTCGCCTGATTCTGGTAAACTCCATCCAATACAAAGGGAAAGGCCAATGCCTTTCCCCTTTTCATTTCTGTTGGATGCGACGATGACGGCACAAATTATCGACGGCAAGGCGCTGGCTGAAGAACTGCGCCAGGGCTTCAAGGCGCGGGTCGAGGCGCTGACGGCCAGGGGCCACCGCCCCGGCCTGGTGGTCATTCTGGTCGGCGCCGACCCGGCCTCCGAGGTCTATGTCCGCAACAAGGTCAATGGCTGCCTGGCCATCGGCATGCATTCCGAGAAGATCACCTACGATGCTGCGGTCGACCCGGAAAAAGTGCTCAAAAAGATCGCCGAGCTGAATGCCGATCCGAATATCCACGGCATTCTGGTCCAGTTGCCTCTGCCTAAACATTTCAATGAGGAAGCCGTGCTCGAAGCGATTGCTGTCGACAAGGATGTCGATGGCTTCCACGCCGAAAACGTCGGCGCGCTGGCCCAGGGCAACCCGCGTTTCATCCCGTGCACGCCGTATGGCGTGATGAAGATGTTCGAGAAGGGCAATGTCGACCTGAGCGGCAAGGAGGCGGTGGTCATCGGCCGTTCCAACATCGTTGGCAAGCCGATGGCGCTGCTGCTGATCAATGCCGGTGCCACGGTCACCGTCTGCAATTCGCGCACGAAAGATCTTGCCGGCCACACGCGGCGCGCCGACATCCTGGTCGCCGCCGTCGGCAAGCCGAAGTTCGTGACCGCCGACATGGTCAAGCCGGGCGCTGTGGTCATTGACGTCGGCATCAACCGCCTGCAAGATGGGCCAGAAGCGGGCAAGCTGTGCGGCGACGTCGATTTTGAAGCCTGCAAGGAAGTCGCCGGGCAGATTACCCCGGTACCGGGCGGCGTCGGGCCGATGACCATCACCATGCTGCTCGCCAATACCATCGAAGCTGCCGAACGAAAGGCCG
>JBFZCS010000032.1:0-7539 GCA_041307825.1 Azonexaceae bacterium | reverse complement strand
AACACCTTTTTGCCCAGCCGATCGCGCAACATGACGAAGACCATCGCCGATTTGCCATAGCCGACGGTAGCGCCGGCGGCGTTGGCACGTGAGCGAAAGTCGCGCAGCGCGCCGGGTTTTTCGCCGGCAAAAACGGCGGCATCGCGCAACCAGGCGAGGCGCACCTCGCTGGCGGCGCTGGCCGATTCGTCCTCCTTGTAAGCGTAGTCGGCCATGAAGGTGGTCAGACCTTCCGACCAGTTGCCGCGCTCGTAATCGACGTAGACGCCGTTACCCCACCAATTGTGCAAAATTTCATGGCCGAGCGAGGTTTTGCGGATGAAAGGCAGGCGCAAAACATCAGCCCCGAGATAGGTCAATGTCGGCATGCCGAAGCCGGTGGGCAGTGGGCTGGCGACGATGGAAAACTCGCTGTACGGATAGGTGCCGATGTCACGGCTGTAACGTTCGATGTAGGCCGCTGTGTCATCAAGATAGGCTTGCGCCACGCCGGGCATGGCATCGAGATCAGCCGGGAAGAAGGTGCGTAGGTAGAGGGGCGACTGCGCGGAACGTGCCACCGTTTTTTCACGTACAACCCACGGCCCGGCCATCAGGTCGATGCCATCGCTTGGCTGGTTGAATTCAAAGCTCGCCTGATAGTTTTCTCCAGCCCCTGCCGGCAAAGTTTCGGCGATCCGCTTTCCGGCCACCAAAGCGCGTTGACCGTAAGGGACAGCCAGTTTGACCCGGTAGGAGAAGAGTTCAGCCGGGCGCGGGTACCAGCCGCTGCCTGACGACAAAAAACTGCCCTCGGGCGCGGCCATCGGCGGCATGCCGCCAAGTACGCTGCGGTGGTCGCGGTTACGCTCCAACGGCGGCAACTGACCTTCATAGCGGATGGCCAATTTTTGCCCGGCCTGGGCGAGGCGAATGTTCCATTGCCGGTAACCGCTTGGACCGCTGCTCTGCTCGACCTTGGCGGTTTCCGCTCCGGCCCGGGCGCCGGTAACGCGCAGGGATTCATGGAGCAGAAAACGGAATGTCCGCGTTGTTGGCTGCAACTCCGCCTGGGCCTTGAATTGCCGGGATTGAGGATCGAGCGAAATATCGAGAATCAGGTCCGGTGCGCTGAAGGCGCTGGCAGCATTGAACAGCAAGCCGAGCAAGGCCCCGGCGGCGTAACCAAAACGCGCGAAACTCATGGCCGTGGGGGAAACTGGACACTCAGGTCAAGCTGGCTGTCACCCCGCGCAATGCGCAGCGGGAGCCAGGTACCGGGCGGCTGGCGGCGGATGGTTGCCACCGCATCGCCACTGCCGCTGGCCGGGCGTCCGGCAATTTCGATGATCCGGTCGCCGGTGCGCAGCCCGGTTTTTTCGGCCAGACTGCCGGCGGCCACGGCGCTGATTTTCAAACCTTGCGTCGCATCCTCGAGCGTAACGCCGAGGCGTGGTGGTTCGCTCGGCGGCATCGGCCGGTTAGGCAAAGTGAATACGGCAGTGGCCAGGCCAGCGTCAAGATAGCGGCATTCACCCTCCAGCGCGACCGGCAGCAGGCTGGCGACTTTGGGTACGCCCAGATGACTGAGTTGATGCGGCACGCCATGGCCATAACGAATGTGACCACTGCCCATGATACCGACCACCAGCGTCGGTTTTTTGCGGCCATCCTGGCTGACTTCCAGACTCAGGGCCTCCGCCATGGCGCGGTCCCAGGTCAGTTGGCTGTCAACGAAGCCCTTGAAGCCAGCATCTGCGGCAGCTCCCTTCTTTCCGGCATGTGCGCTCGAGTTCTTTTCGTGCATTTGATACATGTCACGCAAAAATTTCAGGTAATCGGGGAGCGCCGGCGCGGGGCTGCCGATGCCTTCACGGGCTTCTTCCGGGACATTTTCCCAACCTTTCTCCGCCACCAGGCGCGTCAGGTTTTTATCGACATTGAGCGCCCGCATGGGGATTTTGTTGATCCGCGCAAATTCAAACAGGGGCATGTAGATTTGCGGCGGGTAAGTCCACACCTTGTCCCATTCGGCCCGCTTCAAAAACTCCTCGGCGCTCAGCGAACCGGCCACCCACTGGTCGAGCACCGGCTGGATGCGGCGCGGGAACATTTCGAAGCCGATGACCATCTCCGGGCGCTGTGCATGCAGGGCCGACAACATCTGCAATTGCCAGCGGTGATGGTCTTCAATGTCGTGCTGCTCGCCAAGCAGAACCACATCCTGTTTGGCCGCATTGGCGACAATGTCCTGGACGCCGGTTGGCTTGGGCGGCATCGTGCTGAGCGAGAGCCAGCTCCCACCCTCCTTGCAATAGGCAGGCGTTGGCGGCTCTGCCGGGGGCTTGCGGGTGGCCAAGGCGGCGACTGCAACCCCGGTACTGACCAGTAAACAACTGATGTAAAAGGTTTTCAAGGTCATTTTCAGCATGTCATGCGCTCCCAATGGTATCGCTTCGACAAGTAAATCGCGCAAGGTATCCGTGCGTTCATTCAACCGATCCGTATTCATGATCGTCGAGCAGCGGGTTCAGCTCCAACTCGCGTTCGCCAAACTGCAGCCGCCAGGCCACGGGGTAGAAGCCGGTGCGCAGTGAGCACCAACTGCGCAATGGGCAAATGATGTGGCAAATCAGGCGAGTCGTTAAAGATGCAGGGCAAGTTCAGGTGCACCGCCTGATTCAGGCTGCCGGCTCAGATCGTACTGGATGCCGAGGTAGTAAATCACTCGATTCTCACTATCAACGAGCGGACGGATCGATAATTTGTTGAGAAAGAGTTCGCCATTTTTGCGGTAGTTGCGCAGCGTGACGGTACAGGCCTGATGTTGCTTGATGGCCTCGCGCAGCGTATCCAGGGCTGGCTGATCATGATCCTCGCCCTGAAGGAAACGGCAGTTGCGCCCGATCATTTCATCTTGAGAATAGCCTGACATTTCTTCAAAGACGCGGTTGACATAAACCAGCGGGCTGTCCGGAAGATCAGGGTCGGAAAGCGTCACCCCGTTGACGCAGGCGTCGAGAATTTGCGTCAGCACGTAAGGAATAACGCCTTCGTCTTTGGTGGTGATAAACATGATGGATGCTCCTAGGTTGTGGTTAGCGGGCGGGTCAGGCTTGCAAGCGCTTAATCTTCATCAAGCATTTCCCGCTCAATCAACAATTTCAAGCGTTTGACGGTTCGTTTTGCGCCGTCCTCCTGGGCTTTGCGAACGAGTTTTTCAAAGGGGCGCAAACGCGGCTCAAGCTCGCGCAGCTCGAAGGTGAAGATGAGCCGAGTCGAAGCGTCGAGGTCGTCGAATTCATACGTCGACACATAGGGTGCCGAGATGCCGCTGAAAATGATGCGGCGCGGGGCAACCATTTCACTGACCTCAAAAATGGAGTCTGTCTTTTGGCCCTGATCGACACGAACCTGACGAGCCTGGAAGCCGGTTTGCACGGGCCCGGGCGTCAGCGGCTCAAGCTTGCTGACTTCCGGTGACCAGCGTGGATAATTTTTCGGAAATTCGAGCGCCACAAAACGAAAGACTGCCTCTATTTCATGGAAGACCAAGGCGTCAGCTTTGGCGACGATCACGGGCATGCCCTCCCGAGGATCGGCCCGAATTGCTCGGAAAGGAAAGTCAGGGGCTTCATGGTAGCTGCCTTAAATTGTCGCCAAATGTCCGATGGTGGAAGGGGTCATACCGATAATCAGACAGATGCAGGCGACACTGGTCCAGAACATCCCGTGTTGTTGGCCGGTCAGGCTGAGCGGCGTCAGAAACAGGAATGGAAGCAGACCACCATAGCCAAGCCAGGCAACTGTCACGGAGAGGCGGGGCAAAGTAGCGGGTGCTGTTGTCATGATGTCCTCACTGGTGCAGTGACGCGGACGGCGTTTTCCATAACCTGCATTGTGCGACGCTAATGTTACTTTGTCTAGGACAGAGTTGGCTTTTTGGTAATATTGTCTAACCAATTAAACCATGCTGCTATGCCCCACCTAAAATCACAATTACCGAGCAAAGTCTGCATCTGTTGCGGTCGACCGTATTTCTGGCGCAAAAAATGGGCTGTGGTTTGGGCGGAGGTCAAATATTGCTCCGAGCGCTGCCGACGAAACCGGAAGGAAAAGTCATGACCACGCTCCGCCTCGTCCTTGGCGACCAGCTCAATTCCGAACATAGCTGGTTTACAGCGCCCGATGACAACGCGGTTCACGTGCTGATGGAGGTTCGTCAGGAATCCGATTACGTCTTGCACCACGCCCAGAAAATCATCGCCATCTTTGCGGCCATGCGCGACTTCGCCCGGCAACTGCGGCTCTCGGGCCATCGCGTGCATTACCTGGCGATCGAAGACCCGGCCAACCGCCAATCGCTGCCGGCCAATCTGGATGCGCTGATCGCCGAATATTCGGCCAGCGCCTTCGAGTACCAGGCGCCCGACGAATGGCGGCTCGACCGGCAACTCGCCGAGTATGTCAGCCAGCTTTCGATCCCCGGCGAGATGGTCGATAGCGAGCATTTCTATAGCCGCCGCGACGAGGCCGCTCAGCTGTTCGCCGAGCGCAAGCAATGGCTGATGGAGCATTTTTACCGCCAGATGCGGATTCGTCATGGCGTGCTGATGGCCGGCCCCAATAAACCGCTGGGCGGCCAGTGGAATTTCGACCACGACAACCGCAAACCCTGGCCCGGCCTGCCGCGTGAACCGGCTGACTGGCGCAGCGAGCATGATCATTCGGCGCTCTGGCAAAGCATCCAGCAGGCGGGCGTTGCCAGTTTTGGCGAACCGGCCGCGCAGCGCTTTTTGTGGCCGCTGAACCGGGCCGAAGCCTTGAAGGAACTCGACAATTTCGTCGACCAAGCCTTGCCCAATTTCGGCGATTTTGAGGATGCGATGTCCCATCGCGCCTGGCGGCTCTTCCACTCGCAGCTCTCCTTCGCGCTGAATACCAAAATGCTCAATCCGCGTGAGGTCGTCGCCAGGGCACTCGCGGCGCATGAATCGGGCCGCGTGCCGTTGGCCGCGGCAGAAGGTTATATCCGGCAGATTCTCGGCTGGCGCGAGTACGTGCGCGGCGTCTACTGGGCCAACATGCCCGGCTACGAAGCGCAGAACTACTTCGATCACCAGCAGCCCTTGCCGTCATGGTTCTGGACCGGCGAGACCAAAATGCGCTGCCTGGCCCACGCCATCGGCCAGTCGCTCGAACACGCCTACGCCCACCACATTCAGCGCCTGATGGTCATCGGCAACTTTGCGCTGCTCGCCGGGCTGAATCCGGCGGCGGTGCATGGCTGGTATCTCGGTGTGTATATCGACGCCTTCGAATGGGTCGAGCTGCCCAACACCGTCGGCATGAGCCAGTTCGCCGATGGCGGCAAGCTGGCGACCAAGCCCTACGTGTCGAGCGCCGCCTACATCGACCGCATGAGCGATTACTGCAAGGGCTGCCATTACGACAAAAAAGCGCGCCTTGGCGAGCGGGCCTGCCCGTTCAATGCGCTGTACTGGGATTTTTTCGCGCGCAACGGCGAACACTTGGCGGCCAATCCAAGGCTGGGGATGGTCTATCGCCAGCTCGCCAAAATGAGTCCGGCGGTTTTGGATGCCGCGCAGGGCCGGGCGGACAAAATTCGCGCCGGGATCGAGGCTTTGTAGGCAGGCTTCCTTGTTGCGCCGTGTTCCGCCCTTCTTACTCGCCCATTCCGTCAGACATTGCGCCACATTCCAGATGGGCTAATATCTCCGCTCAACGCACAAGGAGCGCAGCATGAAAATCGGCTTTATCGGCCTCGGGATCATGGGACGCCCGATGGTATTCAATCTGTTGAAGGGCGGCCATCAGCTCACCGTCTGGGCGCGCCGCGCTGAATCGATGCAGCCGCTGCTCGACGCCGGCGCAAGAGGAGCGGGCAATCCGGCCGAAGTCGCGCAGGGCAATGAACTGGTGATCTCGATGGTCGCCGATGCGCCGGACGTCGCCGAGGTCATGCGCGGCGTCGCGCAGGGCGCGGCGCCCGGCCTGGTCGCCGTCGACATGAGCACCATCGCCCCCGCCGCGGCGCGCCGGATCGGCGTCGATCTCGCCGCCGCCGGCGTCGACTTCATGGATGCACCGGTCTCCGGCGGCGAGGTCGGCGCCATCGCCGGCACGTTGTCGATCATGGCTGGCGGTTCCGAGGCTGCTTTCGCTCGCGCCCGGCCGGCCTTCGAGTGCATGGGCAAGAACATCGTCCATGTCGGCACTTCCGGCGCCGGCCAGGTCGCCAAGGCGGCGAACCAGATCGTTACCGGCATGGGCGTGCTGGCGGTGGCCGAGGCCTTCGCTTTTGCCGCCAAAAACGGCGTCGACCGCGGCAAGGTGCGCGAGGCGCTGCTCGGCGGCTTCGCTTACTCGAAAATCCTCGAAAACCACGGCCAACGCATGCTCGACCGCAACTTCAAGCCGGGCTTCAAGAGCTGGATGCACGAGAAGGACCTCAACATCGTGATGCAGACCGCGCACGAACTCGGCCTCTGCCTGCCCGGCTCGGCGGCGACGGCGCAGATGTTCAACGCCATGGTCGGCTCCGGCATGGGCGAGGAAGATTCGATCGCCGTACTGAAACTGCTCGAACGCCTATCGGGTCAGCAATGAAGGTCGGCTTCATCGGCCTGGGCGCCATGGGTCGCCCGATGGCGCTGCACCTGCAACAGGCCGGGCACGACCTGCATGTCTGGGCGCGCCGGCCGGAAAGCGCTGCCGGCCTGCCGGCGACGGTGTGCGCGACGCCCGCCGAACTGGGTCGCCGCTGCGCGGTGGTGTTCACCATCATCACCTCCAGCGCCGATGTCGAAGCCGTTGCCCTCGGCGCGGACGGCCTGGTTGAGGGCATGGCGCCGGACTCGGTATTGATCGACTGCTCGACCATCGCCCCCGACGCCGCCCGCCGCATCGCCACCCGCCTCGGCGAACGAGGCATCCACATGCTCGATGCCCCGGTTTCCGGCGGCACCCAGGGCGCCATCGACGCGACGCTGGCGATCATGGCCGGCGGCGATGCCGCGGTGCTCGAACGCGTGCGCCCGCTGCTAGACTGCCTGGGCAAACGCATCGTGCACATTGGCCCCAACGGCGCCGGGCAGGTCGCCAAAGCCTGCAACCAGATGATCATGGTCGCCGCCATCGAGGCCGCGGCCGAGGCGATGCGGCTGGCCACCGCCTCAGGCGTCGATTGCGCCAAGGTCAAACAGGCACTGGCCGGCGGTTCGGCGGCTTCGCGCGTGCTCGACGTGATGGGCGAACGCATGGTCAACCGCGATTTCGGGGCCGGCATCGAGGCGCGCCTGCATCACAAGGATTTCGGGCTGGTGCTGGAGGCGGCACGCAAATCGGGCGTTCCCGTGCCGTTGACCGCAACCGTCGCCCAGCAGCTCAACGCGCTGATGGCGCAGGGCTGGGGCCGCGACGACACGGCTTCGCTGCTGCGCGTGCTCGAACTCAACTAATTCACCGGGAACACTTCAACCGAGAAACGTAACTTTCAGCTTCTCGAACAGGCTTAACCCGTCCCACCAGCGAAGCCCG
>JBFZCS010000031.1:0-3248 GCA_041307825.1 Azonexaceae bacterium | reverse complement strand
TCGATGCGGTCGACGCTGGTTTTGTCGTAGATTTTGGGGAGGTAGGCGTCCGGCCATTTGCGGATGCCGGGAATCTGGCTGCCCTCGTCTGGCTGGCAGCCGACGATCTGGATCGCCGGGTTCTTGGTCTTGAGGAAGGCCGAGGTACCCATGATGGTGCCGGTGGTACCCATGCTGGAAACGAAATGGGTGACCCTGCCTTCCGTGTCGCGCCAGATTTCCGGGCCGGTGCCCTCGAAGTGCGCCCGCGGATTGTCGGGGTTGGCGAACTGGTCGAGGATGATGCCCTTGCCCTCGTCGCGCATTTTGTCGGCGACGTCGCGCGCCATCTCCATGCCGCCGCCCTTGGGCGTCAGCACCAGTTCGGCGCCGAAGGCGCGCATGGTCTGGCGGCGCTCGATGCTCTGGTTTTCTGGCATCACGAGTATCATCCGGTAGCCCTTGATCGCCGCCGCCATCGCCAGCGCAATGCCGGTATTGCCGGAGGTGGACTCGATCAGCGTGTCGCCCGGCCTGATGTCCCCACGCGCTTCGGCATGGGCGATCATCGACAGCGCCGGCCGGTCCTTCACCGATCCCGCCGGATTGTTGCCCTCGAGCTTGGCCAGGATGACATTGCCGCGCCGCGCGCTCTCGGCGCCGGGAATGCGCTGCAGGCGCACCAGCGGGGTATTGCCGACGAAATCCTGGAGCGTTTTATACATTGCGCAGCAGCCACTCGACATATTGCGCGACGCCCTCTTCCACGGTGGCCATCGGCGCATCGTAGCCAGCCGCCCGCAAACGGGTCAGATCGCCCAGGGTATAGGCCTGATACTTGCCCTTCAAGGCTTCCGGAAAGGCGATGTACTCGATCAGGCCCTGCGCACGCACTGCCTCCAGATCCAGCGGCGCCTCGTTCTTTGCCGTCCGGCAGCCGTTGACCGCGGCAACCGCGACATCGTTGAAACTCTGCGCCCGCCCCGAACCGTGGTTGAAAATCCCGGACTTTCCCGGATGGTCGAGGAAGAACATATTCACTTTGGCGACATCGCCGATATACACGAAATCGCGCATCTGGCCGCCGTTCTCGTAGCCGTGCGTGCCCTCGAACAGCTTGACCCTGCCGTCGGTGCGGAACTGGTTGAAGTTGTGGAAGGCCACCGAGGCCATGCGCCCCTTGTGGGTCTCGCGCGGACCATAGACGTTGAAGTAACGGAAGCCGACGATCTGCGAAGAAGGGTGCTGCGCCAGACGCTGGCGGACGATCTGGTCGAACAGGAACTTGGAATATCCGTAGACGTTGAGCGGCCCTTCGTACTGACGCTCTTCCTTGAATACGCTGGCGCCGCCATAGGTGGCCGCACTGGAAGCATAGAGAAACTGCACATCCTGGTCCTGGCACCAGTCGAGCAGGATCATCGAGTAGCGGTAGTTGTTCTCCATCATGTAGCGGCCGTCGGTCTCCATGGTGTCGGAGCAGGCGCCCTCATGAAAAATGGCCTCGATCTCGCCATCGTAATGGCCGGCCTGGATGCGTTCGATGAAGTCGTTCTTGTCGACATAGTCGGCAATGTCGCAATCGATCAGGTTCCTGAACTTGTCCGCCTTGGTCAGGTTATCCACGGCGATGATCTTGGTGAGGCCGCGCTCGTTGAGCGCCTTGACCAGGTTGGCACCGATAAACCCGGCAGCGCCGGTAACGACTGTGTACATTGGCTTTCCTTAAAGTGCTGCTGCGAGTTCTTCACGGGTCACGACGGCGGTACCCAGCTTGCCGACGACGATGCCGGCGGCGACGTTGGCGGTGCGGATCGCTTCCGCCCAACCGGCGCCCGCCGCCAGCATCACGGCGAGCGTCGCGATCACGGTATCCCCGGCGCCGGAAACATCGAACACTTCCCGCGCCCGGGCCGGCTGGTGATGCGCTTCATCGGCCGCGAAGAGTGTCATGCCCTCCTCGCTGCGCGTCACCAGCAATGCCTCGAGGCCGAGTTCGGCGCGCAGTTTCCGCACCCGTTCAGCAAGGTCGTCCTCGGAGGTCCAGCGCCCGACGACTTCGCGCAGTTCCGAGCGGTTGGGCGTGATCACCGTCGCGCCGGCATACTTGCCCCAATCGTCGCCCTTCGGGTCGACCAGCACCGGCTTGCCGGCGGCGCGGGCGAGACGGATCATTTCGCTGATATGGGCCAGGCCGCCCTTGCCGTAGTCGGAGAGAATCACCACATCGCAGGCCGCGACGCGGCTCGCGAATTCGGAGAGCTTGGCTTGCAGGACTTCATGCGAAGGGGTCGTTTCAAAATCGATGCGCAGCAACTGCTGCTGGCGACCGATGACGCGCAGCTTGACCGTGGTGTCGATGTCGTGGTCGACATGCAATCCGGCATCAATTTCACTTTCAGCGAGCAGCCGGGACAGGCTGCGCCCCGCTTCGTCATCGCCGACGACCGACAGCAGCACGGTACCGGCGCCCAGCGCCAGGGCGTTGCGCGCGACGTTGGCGGCGCCGCCCAGACGCTCCTCGATGCGTTGGACCTTGACCACCGGCACCGGCGCTTCCGGCGAAATCCGGCTGACTTCGCCAAACCAGTAGCGGTCGAGCATGACGTCGCCGACAACCAGCAGGCGAACGTTCTTCACCTTGTCGAGCATCTTCTCAGCGCCCGATGGCGAAATACTCGATGCCGCTGCTGCGCACCAGTTTCGGATCGTAGAGGTTGCGCCCGTCGAAAATCACCGGGCTCTTCAGCGCCTGCTTGATCGCTTCGAAGTCGGGGCTGCGGAATTCCTTCCACTCGGTGACGATGACCAGCGCATCGGCATCCTTCAGGGCACCCATCGGGCTCTCGGCATATTTCAGACGCGGGTCGTCGCCGAAGATGCGCTGCGTCTCGTGCATGGCGACCGGATCGTAGGCGGTGACGGTGGCGCCGGCAGCGAAGAGGTCGGCGATCAGCTCACGGCTCGGCGCTTCGCGCATGTCGTCGGTGTTGGGCTTGAAGGCGAGACCCCAGAGGGCAAAGTGTTTGCCCTTGAGGTCGTCGAAGCGGCCCCTGATCTTGCCGCTCAGGACGTGCTTCTGGGCATCGTTGGCTTCCTCGACGGCGGTCAGCACCTTGAGGGTGATGTTGGCGTCGTCCTTGGCGGTCTGGATCAACGCCTTGACGTCCTTGGGGAAGCAGGAGCCGCCGTAGCCGCAACCAGGGTAAAGGAAGTGGTAGCCGATGCGCGGATCAGAACCGATGCCCTGGCGGACCATTTCGATGTCG
>JBFZCS010000030.1:0-10504 GCA_041307825.1 Azonexaceae bacterium | reverse complement strand
TTCCGCACCATGAATTCTTTGAGAATGTCGTTCTGGATGGTGCCGGACAACTGGTCCTGCGGCACACCCTGCTCTTCGGCGGCGACGATGTAGCCGGCGAGGATCGGCAGCACGGCACCGTTCATCGTCATCGAGACCGAGACCTTGTCGAGCGGGATGCTGTTGAAGAGTATCTTCATGTCCTCGACCGAGTCGATCGCCACGCCGGCCTTGCCGACGTCACCCGTCACACGGGCGTTATCGGAGTCGTAACCACGGTGCGTTGCCAGGTCGAAAGCGACCGAAACACCCTGGCCGCCGGCAGCGAGCGCCTTGCGGTAAAAGGCGTTGGAGGCTTCGGCGGTGGAAAAGCCGGCGTACTGGCGAATGGTCCACGGTTTGACCGCGTACATCGTCGGCTGCGGCCCGCGCAGATAGGGCGCGAAGCCGGGCAGGGTGTCGGCGAACCCGAGGCCTGCGACATCGGCCTTGGTATACAGCGGCTTGACGGCCAGGCCTTCAGGGGTATTCCAGTTTAGGTTCTTGACGTCACCGCCCGGGGAGTGCTTCGCGGCTGCCTTCTCCCATGCGTCCAGACTGCCGGAATCAAAAAAATTTTCGGACATGACACACCCCTTGCTAATTCGATTTTTCGAGATTCGAGATGCAGAATTGAAAATTCTACGCTTCCGGCCTCAGCTTGACATACCAAGCTGTACATAATACTGTATCCATAATTATGGAAGCAAGTCTGCAAAGCACGGGCTTGTCCGCTATCACCACACCAAGAATATGACCCGAATTGCCCCTACCGCCCTTTATCAGGAAGTGGCGGAACGTTTGCGCCAGCGTATCTTTGCCCATGAACTGATGCCAGGTGACTGGATCGACGAGAAGAAACTCGCCGACCAGTACGGGATATCGCGCACACCGCTGCGCGAGGCGCTCAAGGTGCTGGCCTCGGAAGGGCTGGTCGAACTCAAGCCGCGTCGTGGTTGCTACGTGACCGAAATCTCGCGACAGGATATTGACGACATCTTTCCGCTGATGGCCATGCTCGAAGGGCGCTGCGCCGGTGACGCGGTTCGTCGGGCAAGTCCGGCCGACTTCGCAGCGCTCGCTGACATCCACAAGCGCCTCGAAGCAGCGGCGCGCGATGGTCGCATCGACGCCTTCTTCGAGGCCAATCAGGAATTCCATTTCCGGATTCAGGAACTGGCTGGCAACCGCCGGATGCTCTCAGTGATCCAGGATCTGCGCAAGGTACTCAAATTGTGCCGCCTGCATTCCCTGTCGATCGAGGGACGCCTGCAGCAATCGCTGGACGAACACCGTGCCGTCATGGCCGCCTTCAAGGCCGGCGATGCGGTCAAGGCAGAGTCGCTGATGCATGACCATCTGCTGTCCGGCTACGATGCCTTGATCAAGATGGACCCCAAGGCAGCCAAGGCGGCCTGACACATAGTGCGTTCGACTGGTGCAGCGCAGTCGCCGCCGCAAACCCAACGGACAGACCTCATGAACACGGTCGACCTCTCCCGCGATGGCGAAATCGCCACCCTGACACTGAACAATCCCGGCAAGCTGAACGCGATCGACCTCGGCATGTGGTTGCAACTCGCCGAAAACATGGCCGAATTGTCGGTCGACCGCGACATTCGCTGCATCGTCCTGCGCGGGGCAGGCAGTGATGCCTTTGCCGCCGGCGGCGACCTCGAGGAATTCCTCACCGCCCGCACCACACTTGAACAGGCGGTGCACTATCACGAGCAGGTAGCCGTGGCGCTGAATGCCATCGCCGATTGCCCGCAACCGACGGTGGCGCTGATTCAGGGCGCCTGCATCGGCGGCGGGCTGGAAATCGCCGGCGCTTGCGACCTGCGCATCTGCAACGAATCGGCCCGCTTCGGGGCCCCGATCAACCGGCTCGGTTTCTCGATGTATCCCGGCGAGATGGAAGGTCTGCTCAAGCTGGCCGGCGCCGCCGTGATGAAGGAAATCCTGCTCGAGGGCCGGATTCTCAGTGCTGCCGAAGCCTATGAAAAGGGCCTCGTCACGCGCATCGCGCCCGACAGCCAGGTGGTGGACGAAACCTACGCCACGGCCCGCCGCATCTGCGCCGGCGCGCCGCTGGTTGCCGGCTGGCACAAGCAGTGGATACGCCGCCTGCAAAGCGGCAAGCCGTTGGACGACGAAGAAAAAGCCGCCTCCTTCGCCTTTCTCGACACCGAGGATTACAAGGAAGGCCTCGCCGCCTTCTTCGAAAAGCGCAAACCCGATTTCAAGGCACGCTGAACAGGTTCCACAGCATTTTTGCGGCAAGCAGGATCAGCAGTCCCGCGAAAATCCGCTTCAAGGTCGCCACCGGCAGGCGGTGCGCCAGCCGCGCGCCGAACGGCGCCGTAACCATCGTCGCCGCCACCAGAATCGCCAGGGCCGGCAGATAGACATAGCCCAGGCTGCCCGCCGGCAACCCCGCCTTGCCCCAGCCGTTGAACACATAGCCCAACGTCCCGCCGATGGCAATCGGCAAGCCGACGGCCGCGGAAGTGCCGATGGCCTGCTGGATCCGCACGTTGCACCAGGTCAGGAACGGTACCGTCAGCGAGCCGCCGCCAATGGCCACCAGCGATGACAAAACCCCGATCCCCAGGCCGACGCCCGCAACCCCCAACGGCCCGGGTAGTTCACGCGTCGATTTCGGCTTGAGATTCAGGGCCATCTGCACGGCCACGATGCACACGAAAAAGGTAAAAAATACCGCCAGCGGCCGGGTCGGCACATTTGCCGCAACCAGCGTGCCCAAGCCGGTACCGAGGAGTATCCCGGGCGTGATGGCCTTGACGAGATCCCAGCGGATCGCCCCGTGGCGGTGGTGGGTGCGGATGCTGGCGATTGCCGTGAAAATGATGCTCGCCATGGAGGTTCCCAGCGCCAGGTGCAAGGTTTCGCCGGCCGGAAATTGCGCCTGCGCCGCAAACATCAGCGTCAGCGCGGGAACCAGTACGAGCCCGCCGCCGATCCCCAGCATGCCGGCGAAAACACCGGCGAAGGCACCGAGTGCAAGGTATGCCGCAATCCACATAATGGCCATGCCGATGATTCCTGGAATTTGCCTTACGGCTTGGGCGGCCTGGCCGCCCTCGAAGTTCTTGCCTTCCGTGCCGGTCGTGGCGCGACCGCGGCGCCCTCTTCCGGCACGGCCGTGGCGCTCGCGGCTTTCCGGCCGGGGCGTACCGGGGTCTTTTCCGCAGCCGCCCGACTGCGCTTTGCCGCGGCTGGTTTACGCTTGGCGGTAGCGGCGGCCGGCTTATTTCCGTGCGCCAGCGCCCCGGACAGCAGTTCGGCAAAACTTTCCTTGAGGCAGTCGCCGAATTCTTCGGGATCGGGCAGCATGTCACGGCAGGCGACAAAGCAGACCCACAAGGTGCCGTTATAGCTGAAGCCGGTCACATTGAGGCCGATGCCGTCGAACACGATCGACACGGCAAGGAAGAGTTCCAGCTGCGCCCCGGCCATGTAGAGCGGAAGGTCGGGTCCGCGGACATTGGAAACCGTCACGTTGCACAGCGAGACAATGCCGAGGCGCACCAGTTGCTCCGCCACGACAGCCGGAATCACCTGCACCAGCTTCGCCGCCAGATCCTTGCCCAGCGCCGAGGTCGCCGCCTTGGTTTTGGTCGTGCCGCGCCTGATCGCCAGCACGCGCTCAACCGGATCGGCGATATCCGTCCGCAAGGCCATCGGCGCCATACCGAACTGGTTGCCGGCATTCATCGCCTTGTTGCCGCCGCGCGTCGACATCGGCACCATCGCGTTCAGCGTACGCGCCGGCAATTCGCCCTTGCGGTCAAGATACTTGCGGATCGCGCCGCCGGTGGCGGCCATGAAGATATCGTTGATCGTGATGTCATCGATGAGCTGACGGATGATCTGGCAGTCGGCCAGCGAAATCCCCACCGCGTCGACCACGCGGTGCGCCGATATCGGCTGATCGAATCGCGTCCGAGGCTTGCGCCCCGCAAGATCGCCCGGCGTCGTGCTGTCGCCACTGCCGGTTCCGCCGAAATACTTGGCGATCAGGCCCCGGGCGATCTCGAGCGCCTTCCCCGAAGTCACCAGATCCTTGCCGGCCAGCGCCGCGCGCCCGCCCAGACTGGCAGCCAGCCGGGCGGCGTCGAGCGCCTGACGCGTCCGGTTGGCGAGCGCGCGCGAATACAGTTCAAGCGCCGACGGCTCGCGGTCCGCGAACATCGCCTGCTCGCCAGGTGGCGTCTCCGCAAGTTCGGCGGACAAGGAATGAATGGCCCTGACGATTTCAGCGCCCCCTTCGCCGTCGACCCCGGCGTGGTGAAACTTTACATAGACAGCGAAACTGCCCTTGGCGATACCGGGAATATTGTCGAGGCCCTCGATGACGTAGGCTTCCCAGAGCGGCCGGCTGCGATCCAGCGGGCGCGAATGGATGCGTGCCACCTGGATCATCAGCTGCCGCCAGTCGCCGGGCTGCGGCAAGGCGATATGGCGAACATGGTATTCGGTATCGATCTCGCCATTATCAATCCAGTAAGGCCGGTCGAGTCCGAGCGGCGCAGACACCAGTCGCCGGCGAAAAACCTTGGCGCTATCCAGACGGTTGGCGAAGAAATTCAGAATTTGCTTGAAGCGAACCTTGCCGCCCGGCGCGGTGGACGGATCGTAGATACCCAATCCGGCGACATGCATGTATTGATTGCCCTGTTCCATATGTAGAAACAGGTTATCGACTCCTGACAGCGGCTTCATCTGACCCCGATCGTGATTGTCATGGCAAGCCAATTGCCGTGGGCGCAGGCGACAACGACAAACCCTGGCAGTAGAACGGTAAACAGGGTTCTCATGGATCATCCAGAAGAATGGCCCCCGCAAGTGCCGTCAGGCCGGCATCCTGAACCTGAGTCCAGAGTGGCTGCTTTCCTCCCGTATCAGGCACTCTCGACGAAGAGGGCGCACAACAACGGTTTCAATGGTCGGCAACCGATGCCAATTAGCATTGGTTCAAGGAATCATGGCCTTAACAAACACCGCAGGGGACGCTCGGCGGGCGGCGCCGGGGTCAGCAGAAAATGACTACAAGTCCAGTTTCTGCTGGGGCGCAAGCACGGTACTGATCCGTGCTCCCATGTCACTGATTCTACGCTTTGCATCGGAAGTATCAACCGCGTAGTCGACTTCTTTTTCGGCGGAGACTGACGGTGATGCAAGGTATTCGTGCGCGATGTTGAGGGCAGCCATGACGGCCACGCGCTCGGCGATGGTGCTCTTGGTCCGCTGGGCGATTTCGCGCATCTTTTGATCGACCAGTTCGACGGCCGCCAGCAGGCCATCACGTTCTTCCGGCGTGCAGGCCACGCGGTATTCGCGGCCCATGATTTTGACGTCGAGAAAATTTGGTTCCGCACTCATCTCAGGCATCCTCGGGCAACTTGTCCATCAGAGCCTCGAGACGCTCACGGGCGACCGTCATCGACTGGCGCAGGTGCAAGCGCTCGGCTTCTGCTTCCGCGATCTGATTTTTCAGCACATCGTTCTCGGCGCGCAACTGGTGAACCAGGGCGACGACCTGTTCGATCTTGGCTTCGAGCTCTTCAAGATGCTTGTTCATGGCGCGCACTATAGTGGCTAAAACAGCGCATGGTCAAGGACTAAGCCTTTATTCTGAAAGTGGTTTGTAGAGACACCGGCGAGAGGTTTGTGGTGCATCGCAGCAAGGGGCGATGTAGAATGCGCGCCGTAACAGGTGCTGCGGACGGATTCTCCAACCGCGGTTAAACGGGAAAGCGGTGCGTCGTCGATCGACAACTCCGCTGCTGCCCCCGCAACGGTAAGCAAGTGCGGACGCGCCACAACGCCACTGGGTTCAACCTGGGAAGGCGGCGCGTCAAGACTTGCGAGCCCGGATACCGGCCTGGGACAAACAGCGGAAGTACCACGGGGGTGTGGTGCCGGGCCTCGACCTGCGTTCATTCTCCCGATGCTTCCTTTTCAGTCATTCCGGCATGCGGGGACGCCCGCCGGAAAAGGGAGAAAAAAATGAATCCACGTCTCACGCCGCTCGCCGCGGCACTGTCCATTGCCTTCGTGGCCCCGGCGCAAGCTCAGTCCGCCGATCTCGACCCGGTCATCGTCAGCGCCACCCGCTTCAGCGCAGCCGATACCAACGTGGCGGCCAACGTCAGCGTCATCACGCGCGACGACATCCGCAACACGCCGGCACGCGATTTGCCGAGCATGCTCAAGGGCAGCGCCGGGGTCGATGTGCGCTCCCTTTCCGGCAGCCTCGGCATCGATTCCACGGTCGACATCCGCGGCTTCGGCGAAACCGCCGGCAGCAACACGCTGATCCTGCTCGACGGCCAGCGCCTCAACCCGATCGACTTGGGCAGCGTCAGCTGGTCGGCGATCCCGCTCGACAGCGTGCAGCGCATCGAAATCATGCGCGGCGCCGGCACCGTGCTGTACGGCGACCGGGCGACCGGCGGCGTGGTCAACATCATCACCGACAAATCCGGCACGCCGCGCGCCGGCGCCACCGTCGGCATCGGTAGCTACGATACCCAGACCGTCGACCTCAACGGCGCCATCGGCAACGAGATCGGCTACGCCAACGCCTTTGCCCGCTACGCCCACACCGGCGGCTGGCGCGAAAACTCGCAGGCCGAGCAGGCCGCTCTCAGCGGGCGCGGCGCACTCTACCTCGGCAAGGGTGAGGCCTTCCTCGACTACTCGGTTTACAACGACCACTCCGGACTGCCCGGCTACCTGCTCAGCGCCGCCTACCAAGCCAATCCGAAAACCTCGAATTTCCCCAACGACTCGCAGCGCAGCGACGGCTACCGCCTGCGCCCCGGCGTCGCCCTGCCGATCACCGACACCCTGCGCTTCGAGGCCGAAGTGTCGTACGACCGCCAGAACCAGCAAGCCAACTACGCCTCCTTCGGCATCCAGTCCGACCGCACGCGCGACAACTGGTCGGTCACCCCGCGCCTGCGCTGGCAGCATGGCCTCGGCGGCCTGAAGAGCGAAACCGTGGCCGGCATCGACTACTACTCCGGCGAAGTCGACGCCACCTACACGACGTCAGCCGCGCAGAGCGCCAAGCAGGACAGCACCGGCCTTTACTTCCAGAACGTCACCGAATGGTTCGCCGGCCTAGCCACCACGCTCGGCGCGCGCAGCCAGCGCGTCGACCAGTCAGCCGCGCAGGACGCCTACCCCGGCTTCTTCGGCATGCAGCCGGCGATTAGCGGCAGCGCCGAATACACCCGCAGCGCCTGGGATCTCGGCCTCAGCTACGCCGGCGACGGCTGGCGCGCCTACGGCAAAGGCGGCACCACCTTCCGCTTCGCCAACACCGACGAACTGTTCGGCTACGATCCGTTCACCGGCAACCCGACCTTCGCCGGCAACCTCAAGCCGCAGACCGGCACGCTCGGCGAAATCGGTGGCAGCGTCACGCTGGGTCCGGTCAAGGGGCGGGCTGCGCTCTACCGGATGGACCTCGAAGACGAAATCGCCTACGACGGCTCACAGTTCGCCAACGTCAACCTCGACAATACCCGCCGCCAGGGCCTCGAATTCGAAGCCGACTGGCGCATCGTGCCCGCGCTGCTGGCCCGCGCCACCTACACCTACTCCGACTCGGCCTTTCGCGAAGGCGTGTACGACGGCAAGCAGGTACCGCTCGTCCCGCACAACAAGGCCTCGGCGCGACTGACCTGGGACGGCAACGCCATCGGCCAGTACACGGCAGTGATCAACTACGTCGGCGAGCGCTACTACAGCGGCGACTTCGCCAACGCACTGGACAAGCTTCCGGGCTACGCCACGGTCGACTTCATGGCCGGCTGGAATTTCAAGCCCTGGTCGATTTCGGCGCGCCTGCTCAACGCCTTCGACAAGAAGTACTCGCCCTATGCCGGCTTTTCGACCTTCCAGTCGGACTATTTTTACTACCCGGCCGATGGTCGTACCTTCCTGATGACCGCGAGCTACAACTTCCGCTGATGCCCGATCGCCGCCGCGCCTTCCTGATTCTCGCCACGCTCGTGCTGCTGGCACTGGTGAGTTTCTGGGCGGCATTGGTGGCCGGCAGCATCCCGGTCGCGGCGCCCGATGTCCTCGCCGCCCTGCTCGGGCACGACGCCCCCGGTGCCGACATCGTCCGTCAACTGCGCCTGCCGCGCGCCCTCGCCGGCTTTGCCTGCGGTGGCCTGCTGGCCCTTGCCGGCGCGCTGATGCAGGTGCTGCTGCGCAATCCTCTGGCCGATCCCTACATTCTCGGTATTTCCGGCGGCGCCGGCGTCGGCGCCCTGTTCGCCATCATGGTCGGCCTGCCGACGCTCGGCATCGACGGTCTGGCCTTCGCCGGGGCCCTCGGCGCCATGTTCCTGGTCTTCGGGCTGGCGCACGGCGACGGCAGCTGGACGCAGACGCGCCTGCTGCTGACCGGCGTCATCGTCGCCGCCGGCTGCGGCGCGCTGATCTCGCTGATGCTGGCGATCGCCCCGGAAGGCCGGCTGCGCGGCATGCTGTTCTGGCTGACCGGCGACCTCGGTCAGGCGGCCAGCGCCTGGCCGCCAATGATGGCGCTGGCAATCGCGCTGGTGCTGGCCATGCCCTTCGCGCGCGAACTCAACCTGCTGGCGCGCGGGCTGCTGCAGGCGCAGGCACTGGGTGTCGCGGTCAACCGCCTGCGCTATGCCATTTTCCTGCTCGCCTCGCTGGCCACCGCCGCCTCGGTGACGACCGCCGGTTCGATCGGCTTCATCGGCCTCGTCGTCCCGCACCTGGTCCGGCTCGTCACCGGCAACGACCAGCGTCTGCTGCTGCCGGCCTCGACACTGGCCGGCGGCGCGCTGCTGATGCTGGCCGACACGCTGGCGCGCACGCTGATCGCCCCGCAGCAATTGCCGGTCGGCGTGCTGACGGCGCTGATCGGCGTCCCGGTCTTCCTCTTTCTGCTGTCGCGGCAGGGCAGATGAGCACCCCACTGCTGGCCGCCCACGGACTCTCAGTCGAAATCGGCGGCCGCCGCGTCGCCCATGCGCTCGACCTGACAATCGAATCAGGTCAACGGCTGTCCATCCTCGGCTGCAACGGCGCCGGCAAATCGACCCTGCTCGCCACGCTCGCCGGGCTGCGCGAACCGGCTAGCGGCCGCATCGAACTCGGCGGCTCGCCCTACGCCGCGCTGACCCCGCGCGCCGCGGCGCTGCGCCGCGCCTGGCTCGGCCAGACGCAGACCGACCCGTTCGGCTCGACGGTGCTCGAAACCGCGCTCACCGGTCGCCATCCGCACCTCGGCCGCTGGGACTGGGAGACCACCCGTGACGCCGATCTGGCATGCAGCGCATTGGCCGCCGTCGGGCTCGCCGGCATGGAAGCACGGCAGATTCACACCTTGTCGGGCGGCGAGCGCCAGCGGCTGGCCATCGCCACCCTGTTCGCCCAAGCGGCGCCGCTCTACCTGCTCGACGAGCCGCTCGCCCACCTCGACTTGAACCACCAGATGGCGGTACTCGAACTGTTCACTGGCGCAGCGCGCGACTGTGGGGCGGGGGTCGTCATGGTCCTGCACGACCCGGCGCTGGCTCATCGCTTTTGCGATCAGGCGCTGCTGATCGACGGCGACGGCCATTGCGAACTGGGCGCGGTCGACGCCGTTTTGACCGGCGAAAAGCTCAGCGCGCTCTACGACTATCGCCTGCGCCAATTCGAATTTGACAACCAGCGCTGCTTTGTTCCGGACTAGCTGGAACAGCTGACTTCCAGCCCGTTCGCCCAGTCGGGCGGCAGGGCGGCATAGCGTTCGAATTCCGGCTGCTCGTCGAACGGGCGGCGCAGGCAGGCAAGCAGGCTTTCGACCTCGGAAAAGTCCTTGTCCTGTGCCTTTCGGATCGCGACTTCGGCCAGCCAGTTGCGCAGCACGTATTTCGGATTGGCCGCGCGCATCGCGGCCTGTCGCACGTCGTCGTCCCACGGCGTCTGCGCCAGCCGGGCGCGCCAGTTGGCTAGCCAGGCGTCGCAGGCGGCACGGTCGACGAACTGGTCGCGCAGCGGGGTGTCGGTTTTTGCCTGTTTTTCGGCGTCGACCGCAGCAGGCAACTGCGACAGGGCGCGGAAGAACTGCGTGAAGTCCGGGCGCTGCTGCTGCAACAGGGCAAAGGTCCCGGTAATGAAATTTTCATCGTCCGGCAGTGCTTCGCGCAAGCCGAGCTTGGCGCACATCAATTGTTCGAAGTGCGCGTCGAAGGCATCGCCATAGTTGTCGTCAACCACCGCGCGCACCAAAGCCTGATCGCCGGCCAGCGGACGGAAAGCCTCGGCCAGACGGTAGAGATTCCATTGCCCGACGTGCGGCTGGTTGCGATAGCTGTAGCGTCCCTGATCGTCTGAGTGGTTGCAGATGTGGCCGGCGTCGAAGGCCTCCATGAAGCCGAAGGGTCCGTAGTCGAGCGTCAGGCCGAGGATGGACATGTTGTCG
>JBFZCS010000029.1:0-8129 GCA_041307825.1 Azonexaceae bacterium | reverse complement strand
GTGGTAGAGGAAAACGGTGTGAATGGCTTCGCGCACGGCGTCGTTGCCGCGGAAGCTGAACGAGACGTTGGAAACGCCGCCGGAAATGTGGGCGTGCGGCAGATTCTGCTTGATCCAGCGCACCGATTCGATGAAATCGACGGCGTAGTTGTCGTGTTCCGGGATGCCCGTCGCAATCGCAAAAATGTTCGGGTCGAAGATGATGTCTTCAGCCGGGAAGCCGATACTCAGCAGCAGGTCGTAAGCACGCTTCGAAATCTCAGTCTTGCGCGCGAAGGTGTCGGCCTGACCTTTCTCGTCGAAGGCCATGACGATGACGGCGGCGCCGTAGCGGCGGGCGAGCTTGGCCTGTTCGATGAACCTGGCTTCACCTTCCTTCATCGAGATCGAATTGACGATGCCCTTGCCCTGGATGCACTTGAGGCCGGCTTCGATGACTTCCCATTTCGACGAGTCGATCATGATCGGCACGCGCGAAATGTCCGGTTCGGAGGCGATCAGTTTCAGGAAGCGGTCCATCGCGGCGACCGAATCGAGCATCGCCTCATCCATGTTGATGTCAATGAGTTGGGCGCCGTTTTCCACCTGCTGGCGGGCGACGGCCAGCGCATCGTCGAAACGGCCTTCGAGGATCATGCGCGCGAAGGCCTTCGAGCCGGTGACGTTGGTCCGCTCACCGACGTTCACGTAAAGCGAACCGGCGCCGACATTGAACGGCTCCAGTCCCGACAGGCGCAGCTTCTTTTCGATTTTCGGCACTTTTCGCGGGTTGACCGCAGCAACCCGCTCGGCGATGGCCTTGATGTGCTCGGGTGAGGTGCCGCAGCAGCCGCCGACGATATTGACGATGCCGCTCTTGGCCCAGTTCTCGATTTCATCGGCCAGCATCTCGGCCGTTTCGTCGTAGCCGCCGAAGGCATTGGGCAGGCCGGCGTTCGGATGGGCCGAAATGTAGCAATCGCAGATGCGCGACAGTTCCTCGACGTACTGACGCAATTCCTTGGCGCCGAGGGCGCAGTTCAGGCCGAAGGAGAGCGGCTGGATGTGGTTCAGCGAATTCCAGAAGGCTTCGGCGGTCTGGCCGGACAAGGTGCGGCCGGAGGCATCGGTGATCGTGCCGGAAATCATCACCGGCCAGCGCCGTTGCGCCCGTTCGAAGAAGGCTTCGATGGCGAACAGCGCGGCCTTGGCGTTCAGAGTGTCGAACACCGTTTCGACCAGCAGGATGTCGGCGCCACCCTCGACCAGACCGGTGATCGCCTCGAAGTAATTGGCGACCAGTTCGTCGAAGGCGACGTTGCGGAAGCCGGGGTCGTTGACGTCCGGCGAGATCGAGGCGGTGCGGCTGGTCGGGCCGAGGACGCCGGCGACGAAGCGCGGCTTGGCCGGGTTGGCGGCGGTGAATTCGTCGCACAGCTGGCGGGCGAGGCGGGCGCCTGCGAAATTCAGCTCGTAGACCAGCTCGGTCAGGTTGTAGTCGGCCTGCGACACCGAGGTCGAGTTGAAGGTGCAGGTTTCGAGGATGTCGGCGCCGGCTTCCAGGTACTCGCGGTGAATGCCGCCGATGATGCCGGGCTGGGTCAGCACCAGCAGATCGTTGTTGCCCTTGAGGTCGTGCGGATGATCCTTCAGGCGTTCGCCGCGATAGTCGGCTTCCTGCAACCCGTGGCGCTGGATCATCGTGCCCATGGCGCCGTCCAGGATCAGCAGGCGTTCGGCGAGTAGGGCGGAGAGCTCGTTGGTACGGTCGGCTTGCATGCTGATCACCTCGGCAGGGCTGAATTGCACCGGGCGGCGTCGCAAAAAAACGGCGTCACAAACCGGCTGGGGTTTGCGAGCGCCGTTGATCATTGCCGAGCCTGGCCCCGAAATTCATGTCGGTGCATGAAAAGGGTCGCAGCGCTCCTCGGCAGAGGCCGTAGTTTACTGGTCGCCGCGCCGACTGCCAAGTGCCTTGATTTATTTAGCCTTTCATCGCGACGCGCTTGCCGGCCTTTTTGACTAGTCCGCTTGCGGTGTCGAAATAGACGTTGAAATAGGTTTCCTCGTTGTGCGGCATGCCCTCGATGTGCCACTCCCAGACTTCCTCGCCCAGGTTGGCGAAAACCTCGACGCGCGCCGGACGGCCGAGCAGGCGGCGGATCTGTTCACGCGTCATACCGGCGCTGGCTTTGGCGTAATTGGCTTCGTTCAGCACCTGATCCAGTTGCCGGACGATCTTGTCCGGCCCGAGGGTGACCATATAGCAATGCACGCCTGCCGGCTGCCGGGTGTATTCCCAGGTCACGCTGCCGTCCTCGTTGCGGAACTCGTAGCCCGGGTTGCCCAGCTTCGCGCGGACCTCGACGGCGGTCGTGACGCCCGGCCGGATGTCCTTCAGCGCGAAGCTATCGCATCCGGGCAGGATCGAGCAAATCGCCGCCAGCGCGGCGGATATCCAGTTGCGTGGTTTCATGGCCAGAGTTTACGCCCAACTTGCTTTAAGTTCATAATGGGCCGAGTTCAAATTTACGGATAAATCCATGCAGACGTTCGATCCACTGGCCGCTCACGAATTCCTGCAAACCAATCCCGACGCCGTGTTTGTGGATTGCCGGACCGAGGTCGAGTTCATGTGCGTCGGCCATCCGAAGGGCGCCGAACACGTCGCCTGGCGGGAAGCGCCGGAATGGGATGTCGATCCGGAGTTTGCCAACAAGGTCAAGCATCTGGTGGCGGGCAATCTGGCGCGTGCGGTGCTGCTCATCTGCCGCAGCGGGGTTCGTTCGCGCGAGGCTGGCGAGGCGCTGGAAGCGGCCGGGTTCGCCAAGGTCATCAATGTCTCGGAAGGTTTCGAAGGCGCGCTCGATGAACATCACCATCGCGGCACGCTCGGCGGCTGGCGTTTTCACGGCTTACCGTGGCAGCAGAACTGAGCGCCGGTAAAGCAGGGCGGTCACGCCGCCCAGAATAAGGAAGCCGGCCATCGCGCCGGCCAGGCTCAGGGTCGATCCCCAGACTGCGGGGGCGATTAGCGCGGCGACCACGCCGTTGAATCCGGATTGCATGAAGGTCTGGCACGACGCCGCCATGCCGCGGTTGTCGGGAAAGGGGTCGAGCGCAAATAGCGTCAGGTTGGGCATCGCCAGCGACATGCCCAGCGTGTAGACGAACAGGGGCGCGACACTCCACGGCAGGCCGGGCGGCAAGGTCAGGTTCACGCCAAGATTGATCAGCGCGGCGGTGACCATGACGCCGTATCCCAGCCTGACCGTCGCGCCCGGCGAGCGCTTGCCGGCAAGATGGCCGGAGAGCCAGGAGCCGAGCATCAAGCCGCCCATTGCCGGGCCGAAGAGCCACAGGAAGCCGGTTTCCGAAACGCCGAGGTGGGACATCAGGAAGACCGGCGCGGACAGGACATAGACAAAAAATCCGGAGAAGTTGAGCGACAGGGCGCCGCTGGCGAGCAGGAAAGGCGGTGCGCTCATCACCTTCCAGTAGGCCCGGCCGAGGTAGGCGGGATGGAGTGACTGGCGCTTTTCCGGCGGCAGCGTTTCGGGCAGGAGTTTCCAGCAGGCGATCCAGAGTAGCGCGGTCGACGCCACCAGAAAGGCAAAAACCGAGCGCCAGCCGAACCACGTCTGCAGCCAGCCGCCAATCAGCGGCGCGATGACCGGCGCCAGCGCGAACATCATCGTGATCTGCGAAATCAGGCGCTGCGCCGGCGGGCCGTCGAACAGATCGCGCACGATGGCGCGCGAGATAACCAGGCCGGCGCCGGCGGTGACCCCTTGCAGCGCCCGCCAACCCCAGAGTTGCTCGATCGAGGTGGCGAAGGCGCAGCCGACGGAGGCGGCGCCGAACAGCGCGAGGGCGACGAGGATTACGCGCCGCCGGCCGAAGCGGTCGGACAGCGCGCCATGCCACAGCGTCATCGTGGCGAAGGCCAGCAAATAGGCCGACAGGGTCTGCTGGACCTGGAGCGGCGTCGCGTCGAGATCCTTGGCGATTTCGTGGAAGGACGGCAGGTAGGTGTCGATCGAGAACGGGCCGAGCGCCGCCATGCTGGCGAGCAGGATGGCGAAGGTACGCGTCGAGCGTTGCGCCTCAGCCACCGGGGAGACGTCGGTACTGGATCGCCTCGGCAATGTGCGGCGCGCGAACCGTCGCGCCTTCGCCAAGATCGGCGATGGTGCGGGCGACCCTGAGGATGCGGTGCCAGCCGCGCGCCGAGAGATCGAGGCGCTGACTGGCCTGCTTGAGCAGACTGGCGCCGGCCTCGTCCGGGGCGCACAGGGTCTCGACCTCGCCCGGGTCGAGGCGGGAATTCGCTTTCCGCTGGCGTTCGTGCTGGCGCGCCAGCGCCGCTTCGACACGCTCGCGCACGGTCGCCGACGATTCACCATCGCCCTTGCCGGCGAGCGCCTCGACCGGCAGTGCCGGGACTTCGATCAGCAGGTCGATACGGTCGAGAAAGGGGCCGGAAAGCTTGCCGCGGTAGCGCGCGATCTGGTCCGGCGTGCATCGGCATTTTCCGTTGCGGTGGCCGCTGAAACCGCAGGGGCAGGGATTCATCGCGGCGATCAACTGGAATTCGGCCGGGAATTCGGCGTGCCGCGCGGCGCGGGCGATGTGGATACGGCCCGATTCGAGCGGTTCGCGCAGGGTTTCCAGCACCTTGCGGTCGAATTCCGGCAGTTCGTCGAGAAACATCACGCCTTGATGGGCCAGCGAGATTTCACCCGGCCGTGGCGGGTTGCCACCACCGACCAGCGCGACGGCCGAGGCGGTGTGGTGCGGGGCGCGGTAGGGACGCTGGCCGAAGCGCTCGGGGCGGAACTGACCGACCAGCGACAGCACGGCGGCCGAGGCCTTGGCGGCTTCGCGGCCGAGCAGCGGCATCAGGCCGGGCAGGCGGGCGGCGAGCATCGACTTTCCCGAACCGGGCGGGCCAATCATCAATAGCGAGTGATTGCCGGCGGCAGCAATTTCCAGCGCCCGCTTGGCCTGGCTCTGGCCGCGCACTTCACTGAGATCCGGAAAAACCGGCTGATTTTCGAGGTCGACCGCGGCAGGCCTTGGCAGCGATGCCTGCCCACTCAGGTGAGCGCACACTTCCAGGAGCGAGCCCGCCGCCAGGACATTTTCGTTGCCGGTCAGCGCCGCTTCACGGGCGCTGCCGGCGGGCAGGACGAAGGTCTTGCCGGTGTCGGCGGTCTGCAGGGCCATGGCCAGCGCGCCGCGCACCGGGCGCAGTTCGCCCGACAGCGAGAGCTCGCCGGCAAACTCGTATTCGGCGAGCGGCGGACGCGGAATCTGGCTGCTGGCCGCCAGGATGCCGAGCGCGATCGGCAAGTCGAAACGGCCGGATTCCTTGGGCAGGTCGGCCGGGGCCAGATTGACGGTAATCCGCTTGGCGGGAAAATCGAAGCCGGAATTGACGATGGCGGCGCGCACGCGATCGCGCGCTTCCTTGACCTCGGTATCGGGCAGCCCGACCAGCGTGAAGCTGGGCAGGCCGCTGGCCAGGTGTACCTCGACCGTCACTGGCGGCGCCTGCAGGCCGTCCAGTCCGCGGCTGTGCGCGATGGCGAGCGCCATCCCCGAATTACTGCGCTGCCCGCCCTTTTTCCAGCGCCTCGACGCGGGCTTCCAGTTCCTTCAGCTTTTGACGGGTACGGGCCAGCACCTGCGTCTGGATATCGAATTCCTCGCGGGTCACGACATCGAGCTTGGCGAGCAGGCTGCTGACTGCCGCCTTGGCGTTCTTCTCAAAATCCTTTGCTGGCGAGTTGGCGAGCAAGGTGCTCATCTTGTTGCCGATTTCTTCAAGTATTTTCGGGTCGAGCATGGGAAACCTCCGTATCCAAGAAGTGTAACACAGGGCTCCGCCCCCCTTTTCTGGACGCCCGGCACGGCAGTGGTGCGCTGGTGTCGCGGCCCGCACCGCATTGGTGCGTTAACTGATTGTCAGCCATCGTTACCGATTAAATTTACCTTGATTCTGATCATAAAAATATCTGGCACGGGTCATGCTTATGTTGTGCTGCACAATTTCCTTTTTTCACTTTTTACTTTCACCGCAGGAGAAACACCATGAACAAATCCCTGATTGCACTGGCCCTTGCCGGCGCTTTTGCCGTTCCCGCCTTCGCCCAGACTGCTCCCCCGGCTGCCGAGGCCGCAGCCGTGCCGGCAAGTGACCATACTTTTACCGCCAACGTCGGCCTGTTCTCCAGCTACCGCTTCCGCGGGATCGATCAGACCTTCGGCCAGCCGGCACTGCAGGGTGGTTTCGACTACGCGCATTCCAGCGGCCTCTATCTTGGCAACTGGAACTCCAACGTGAGCTCCGGCGCCGGCTTCCCCGAAGGCAACCTGGAAATGGACTTCTACGGCGGCTGGAAGACGACCTTTGCTGAAGATTTCGGCTTCGATGTCGGTGGTCTGTACTACTACTATCCGGGCTCCAATGCTGCCCCGTTGTCCCGCACCAATGCCAGGAACCTCACCGCCACGGCGAGCGGCGCGGTCGACAACTTCGAACTCTATGTTGCCGGCAGCTGGAAGTTCCTGTCCCTGAAGTACAGCTATTCCTTCACCGACTACTTCAGCCTGCCGGACTCCAAGGGCAGCAGCTATCTCGACCTCACCGCCAACGTGCCGGTCGGCGACGGCTGGTCCATCGTCGGCCACGTCGGCCAGCTGTTCTCCGACTACAAGTACGCCGGTACGACGGCTGACCAGAGCATCGAATACACGGACTGGAAGCTCGGCGTGACCAAGGACATCAGCGGCTGGATCATTGGTGCTGCCTACATCGGCACCAACGCTGCCGGCAACTGTGGCAACGCCGAGTTCTACTGCTTCTCGAATTCCCTCAATGCCAATGGCCAACTCGGTTCCAAGACCAAGGACGCAGGCCGCGGCATCGGCGTGATCTCGGTCAGCAGGACCTTCTGATCCAGTTTGAAACTTCCCCGCCGGTGAGCCGGCTGGCGCTGGCGGGGGAAAACCAGATTAAATATTTTTGGGGAACCAGACATGAAATTCGTTACCGCCATCATCAAGCCGTTCAAGCTTGACGAAGTGCGTGAAGCGCTGTCCGCGATCGGCGTGCAGGGCGTCACGGTCACTGAGGTGAAAGGTTTCGGCCGGCAGAAAGGGCACACCGAGTTGTACCGGGGCGCCGAGTATGTCGTCGATTTCCTGCCCAAGGTGAAGATCGAGGCTGCGATCAGAAGCGATCAGGTCGAACAGGTCATCGAAGCCATTGAAAAATCGGCCAGCACCGGCAAGATCGGCGACGGCAAGATCTTCGTTTTCGACCTCGAACAAGTTGTTCGTATCCGTACCGGTGAAACCGGTACCGATGCCCTTTAAGGAGCGAATCATGAAACACGTTTTCGCATTGCTGGCTCTGGTCGGTGCCGTCGCCTTCGGCGCGCCGGCCTGGGCTGAAGAAACGGTGGCCGCTCCGGCGGCAACCGCGACCGCCGCCGCGCCGGCAGCCGCCGCCGCTGCTGCTCCGGCCGAAGCTGCCGCTGCTCCGGCTCTGGTTCCCAACAAGGGCGACAACGCCTGGGTCATGATGAGCGCCGCGCTCGTCATCCTGATGTCGATCCCGGGCCTGGCATTGTTCTACGGCGGCCTGGTCCGCTCGAAGAACATGCTGTCGGTACTGATGCAGGTATTCACGGTGTTCTCGCTGATTTCCGTGCTCTGGGTGGTCTATGGCTACTCGGCGGCATTCACCGAGGGCAACCAGTTCTTCGGAGTGCTCGACAAGCTCTTCCTGAAGGGCGTGACAGTCGAATCGGTCGGCGCCACCTTCTCCAAGGGCGTGGTCATCTCCGAACTGGCCTTCGTGATCTTCCAGGGCGCCTTCGCGGCGATCACCTGCGGCCTGATCGTCGGCGCCTTCGCCGAACGCGCCAGGTTCGCCGCGATCCTGGTCTTCATGGTGATCTGGTTCACGCTGTCCTACATCCCGATGGCGCACATGGTGTGGTACTGGGCGGGTCCGGATGCTTACATCGACGCTGCGGCCGGTGAAGCGGCCGGCAAGACTGCCGGCTTCCTGTTCCAGAAGGGCGCGCTCGACTTCGCCGGCGGTACCGTGGTGCATATCAACGCCGCGATGGCCGGCC
>JBFZCS010000028.1:0-2960 GCA_041307825.1 Azonexaceae bacterium | reverse complement strand
GCGTTGTATGGATATGGTCGAAAATGATTTCGGTATCGAAGCGACGGGCATGCGCTTCGAAGCGCGCCATCAGGTCCGGGCCCTGGACGCCGTCGACGTCGGCCGGCCAGTTGTCGACCTCGGTTGTCGTCATCAACTGGCCGCCTTGGGCCATGCCGGTGATCAGCACTGGCTTCAGGTTGGCGCGCGCGGCATAGACGGCGGCGGTGTAACCGGCGGGGCCGGAACCGAGAATGATGAGGCGGCTGTGGCTGGGAGCTTGGGGCATGGTGATCCTCGTTTATGGTTGATCGCAAAATTATATCCTCCAACGGCCGCCAGTTTTTTTGGCGTTCCCCTTGAAATTTGCGAATTGAGTTTATAATCTACGCGTAACTCCATGAAGGAAAATGCTTTATGTCCTCCCCAAATGTCGGCCTGAGTCTGGTGGTTCTGCGCAATGTGCCGCTCTTTTCGGGTCTTGATGAGAGCGAGCTTCAGCGCTTGTCGCAAGTGGCGGTGCGTCGGCGTGCCGGGCGTAACGAGCAGGTCGTGCGCGCCGGCGAGGATGCCGAATCCCTGATCGTCCTGCTGACCGGCCGCGCGAAGGTGACCAATTTCGATGAGGAAGGTCGTGAGATCATTCTCGCCTGGCTCGGTCCGGGCGAATTTTTTGGCGAAATGGGCTTGATCGACGGCAGCCCGCGCTCGGCCAGCGTCGTAGCAGTCGAGCCGTGCGAACTGCTGTCGATCGGCAAGACCGAATTCCAGCGTTGCATGCAGGACAACTTCCAGGTCGCGCAGAAGCTGATGCAGATCCTGGTGCGCCGCCTGCGCGAGGCGGACCGCAATATCGAGAGTCTGGCGCTGCTCGACGTTTATGGCCGCGTTGCGCGCCTGCTGCTCGACCTGTCCGAGGAAGAGGGCGGCAAGCGCCTGGTCAAACAAAAAATCTCCAAACAGGACATGGCGCGCATGATCGGTGCTTCGCGCGAAATGGTCAGCAAGGTGATGCGCGACCTCGAGGTGGGCGGCTACATCATCAGCAGCGGCGATCAAATCACGATCACCGGAGCCTGACCTTGGGCGTTCGCACTGCCGAGCGCGCAGCGCCGGGCCAGCTACCGGAAAAGATCGGCAAGCTTCTGCAGGAGTCGCGCTGGCTGGCGCTGGGCGTGGTCGCGCTGTTCCTGTCGATGGCGCTGTGGGGTTACCACAAGGACGATCCGGGCTGGTCGCACGCCGTCGTTTCCGGAAAGCTGCTCAACCCGACCGGCCAGCTCGGCGCCTGGGTCGCTGACCTGATGTTCTACCTGTTCGGTTTCTCGGCGTGGTGGTGGATCGTTCTGCTGGCCGTCGTCATCTGGTGGGGATTCCGGCGCCTCCATTCGCCGCTTGGCCACGCCGACCGGCGTCCCCTGTACATAGCGCTGACCGGCTTCGTCCTGCTGCTGGTCGCCAGTTCGGCGCTCGAAGCGCTGCGTTTCCATACGCTCAAGGTCGATTTGCCGCTGGCGCCGGGCGGCATGCTCGGGCTGGAGGCGAGCCGCCTGCTCGAACAGCATCTCGGTTATACCGGTTCGACGCTGCTGTTGCTGGCGGCGATGGCGGCCGGCTGGAGCATCTTCTCGGGGATGTCGTGGCTGTGGGCGTTCGAGCGCCTGGGCGGCATGCTCGAGGCGGTCGCCGCCTTTTTCTACGGACTGATGGATTCCTGGCGCGACCGCCGTATCGGGCGCGAAGTCGCTTTGCAGCGCGAGGAGGAGGTCGAAGTCGAGAAACGTCGCGTCGAACTGCACGATCCGATCATCATCGAGACGCCGCCGCCCGAGGTGCCGGTTTCGAAGAAGGCCGAGAAGCGCATCGAGCGCGAGAAGCAGGTGGCCCTGTTCCCCGAGGTCATCATCGGCGGGCAACTGCCGCCGCTGCATCTGCTCGACCCGGCACCGCCGGCGACCGAGACGGTCAGCGCCGAAACGCTGGAATACACGTCACGCCTGATCGAGCGCAAGCTCGCCGACTTCGGTGTGCAGGTCAAGGTTCTGGCGGCGATGCCGGGGCCGGTCATTACCCGTTATGAAATCGAGCCGGCGGTCGGCGTCAAGGGTGCCCAGATCGTCAATCTGGCGCGCGACCTGGCGCGGGCGCTGGCCATGGTCTCGATCCGCGTCGTCGAAACCGTGCCCGGCAAGTCGTGCATGGCGCTCGAACTGCCCAATCCCCGGCGGCAGATGGTCAAGCTCTCGGAAATCATTTCCAGCAAGCCGTACAACGACATGACCAGCCCGCTGACCGTCTGCCTCGGCAAGGACATCGGCGGCCAGCCGGTGGTTGCCGACCTGGCCAAGACGCCGCACCTGCTGGTCGCCGGCACCACCGGTTCGGGCAAGTCGGTCGGCGTCAATGCGATGATCCTGTCGATGCTCTACAAGGCCGAGCCGGATCATGTGCGGCTGATCATGGTCGACCCGAAGATGCTCGAACTGTCGATCTACGAAGGCATCCCGCACCTGCTGGCGCCGGTCGTCACCGACATGAAACAAGCGGCCAACGCGCTGCACTGGTGCGTGACCGAGATGGAGAAGCGCTACAAGCTGATGTCGGCGATGGGCGTGCGCAACATCGCCGGCCTCAACCACAAGATCAAGGAAGCCGAAAAGCACGGCCAGCACATCCCGAACCCGCTGACCCTGACGCCGGAAGCGCCCGAGCCGCTGAAGACCATGCCCTACATCGTCGTCATCATCGACGAACTGGCCGACCTGATGATGGTCGTCGGCAAGAAGGTCGAGGAGCAGATCGCCCGCCTCGCACAGAAGGCGCGGGCCTCGGGCATCCACCTCGTGCTGGCGACGCAGCGTCCGAGCGTCGACGTGGTCACGGGGCTCATCAAGTCCAACATCTCCTGCCGGATCGCGTTCCACGTGACCGCGCGCATCGACTCGTCGGTGATCCTCGACCGACCGGGCGCCGAGAAGCTC
>JBFZCS010000027.1:0-3759 GCA_041307825.1 Azonexaceae bacterium | reverse complement strand
TAAGCGACTGCCAGCCGGGCACTGGTATTCCCCGGCATTCGCGTCAAAAATGAAATCCTGTTTGTCGAACCGTCCATCTGCTTTGGCGCCAGAAGTCATTGGTTTGGGTACGAAGGTCGTGATCCCGACTTCGTCACAGGCGAGAATCTCCTCGCCTCTAAAGTAGCCACGATCTGCAACGACGCGGAGTTCCTGGCATCCGATGACGGCTTTGGCCTGCTTCGCCATGTTGGCCAGTTGGTGACGATCATGCCCCTGGTTGGTGACTTCATGAGCAACGATAAGGTGATGCTTGGCATCAACCACAGTCTGGACGTTGTAGCCGACCATGCCACTGCCTCGGCCACTGGTAGCCATGGAGCGCGCATCCGGATCGGTCAGAGAGATCTGCTTGTCGGGTGTCGCCTCCAGACGCTCCTCAATTTCGTCGAGCTGGGCCATCTGTGCCTTGAGCATCTCGATCTTGTCTTTCAGTCGTGTCGTCTTGGCTTCGGCGATATCCAATTTCTGGCGGTCGGCGCTTTCCATGGCCGCCAGATATCGCGCGATGCTGGTTTCGATCTGCTCACGGCGTCGGGTCATCTTGTTGCTCGTGTAATTCCGATCCCGATTATTGACCGCCTTGAACTTGCTTCCGTCGATGGCCACCATGGCATCCGAGAAGAGCTTGAGCTGGCGGCACAACTGCACGAACTGGCTGCATACCTTGCGGATGGCTGAACCATTGTCCTTGCGGAAATTGGCGATGGTCTTGAAGTCTGGCGTCAGCCGGCCGGTGAGCCAGATCAGTTCAAGATTGCGTTGTGTTTCGCGTTCCAGTCGCCGGCTGGATTGAATCCGGTTGAGGTAGCCGTAGATGTACAGCTTGAGCAGAACTGCGGGATGGTATGCAGGACGCCCGGTCGCCAGAGGGTCAACGCTTGCAAATCCGAGTTTGCGCAGATCGAGGTGCTCAACGAAGACATCAACAACGCGCACCGGATTATCGGCGCCGACGTAATCGTCCAGGTGTTCCGGAAGCAGTGTCCCTTGCGTTCTGTCTTCTGCTTGCACGAATCGTTTCATCAAAGCACCCCGCATGCAATATGCGATTATCATATCACGGGTGGGCGTTTTTACACAGTCTGGGTCGGGAGTACGCGTTCGCAGGTTTTGAAAGCTGACTCCCGGGACGAAACCTTGCCGAGAGGCAGCTAACCGGCGCATTGCAGACTGAATTGGTCAACAGGCCGAATGACGGCTGAGGCCGAAAATCAGACCAAAGTAAAAAGGCCGATCCCATGACCGGCCTTTCTTTATCCAGCGAAATCTAGAAAAACTGAAAATATCCAGACTGAGACTGGAATCTACAAATGGGTCAAATATCGATCCGCGCTTTAAGGGCGTTGGATTCGATGAAAGCGCGACGTGGTTCGACCAGCTCGCCCATCAAGGTGGTGAAAATCTCGTCCGCCGCGATGGCATCGTCGATCTGCACCCGCAGCAAGCGGCGAACCTTGGGATCCATGGTCGTTTCCCACAACTGCTCCGGGTTCATTTCACCGAGACCTTTGTAGCGCTGCTTGGCGATGCCGCGTTCGACGTCGGCCAGCAGCCACTTCATGGCATCACCGAAATTGCTGACGACCTGTTTCTTCTCGCCGCGTGCCATGAAAGCGCCGGGGCCGAAAAGATCGGCCAGCGTTTCAGCGGTACGGCGCAGTTGCAAATAATCGCCTGAAAGCAGCAGATCCTCGTCGATCAGCCCGACCTTCAGATTGCCGTGATGCATGCGTTCGACACGCAAGGTCCAGCGTTCCTGAATATCGTCGAACTTCGGGATGATGCGGATACCGGCGGGCAGATGTCGTGCCAGCAGGTCGGCACTGCTCTGGGCGCCAGCTTCGGAGTCGAGGTCGAGCTTGAGATTGTGCTGGACCAGCGCCTTGAGCACTTCCGGATTGACCAAGTGCGAAATGCGCTCGATGACTGCTTCGGTCAACAACCAGGAACGGGCCAATTCTTCAAGGGCCGGGCCAACGATCGGCTCGGCGCCGGCGCGCGGCGTCAGGCTGGCTTCGTCCATCGCCATGCGCAGCAGGAACTGGTGATAATCCTGGTCATCCTTGAGATAACGCTCGGTCTTGCCATGCTTGACCTTGTAGAGCGGCGGCTGGGCGATATAGACGTAGCCGCGTTCGATCAGCTCCGGCATCTGGCGGTAGAGGAGCGTCAGCAGCAGGGTACGGATGTGGGCGCCATCCACGTCGGCGTCGGTCATGATGATGATGCGGTGGTAACGCAGCTTTTCGATCTTGAATTCGTCCTTGCCGATGCCGGTGCCGAGCGCAGTAATGAAAGTGACAATCTGCTCGCTGGAAATCAGCTTTTCGAAGCGGGCTTTCTCGACGTTCAGGACCTTGCCGCGCAGCGGCAGAATGGCCTGGAACTTGCGGTCGCGACCCTGCTTGGCGGAGCCGCCGGCGGAGTCGCCCTCGACCACGTAAATTTCGCACAGTGCCGGGTCTTTTTCCTGGCAATCGGCCAGTTTGCCGGGCAGGCCGATGCCATCCAGCACTCCCTTGCGCCGCGTCAGTTCGCGGGCACGGCGGGCGGCTTCGCGAGCACGGGAGGCTTCGACGATCTTGCCGGTAATCATCTTGGCATCGACCGGACGTTCGAGCAGGAAGTCAGCCAATTTCTGGGCAACGACTTCTTCGACGGCCGGGCGGGCTTCCGAGGAAACCAGCTTCATTTTGGTCTGCGAGGCGAACTTGGGATCGGGCATCTTGACCGAAAGTACGCAGGCCAGGCCTTCACGCATGTCGTCACCGGCGATCTCGACCTTGGCCTTCTTGGCGATCTCGTGTTCGTCGATGTACTTGTTGATGACCCGGGTCATCGCGGCGCGCAGGCCGGTCAGGTGGGTGCCACCGTCAGATTGCGGAATGTTGTTGGTGAAGCAGAGCACCTGTTCCTGATACGAGTCGTTCCACTGCATCGCCACTTCGACGCCGATGGTGACCCCGGTATCACCGACCTTGGCCTCGCCGGCCGAGTAAAAAACGGTGGGGTGAAGGACCGTCTTGGTCCGGTTGATGTACTCGACGAAGCTCTTGACGCCGCCGGCAAAGGCGAAATCTTCTTCCTTGCCGGTGCGCTGGTCGATCAGGCGAATGCGCACGCCGTTGTTCAGGAAAGACAGTTCACGCAGGCGCTTGGCAAGAATTTCGTAATGAAACTCGATGTGCTCGAAGATTTCGTCGTCGGCGAGGAAATGGACTTCAGTGCCACGCTTCTCGGTATCGCCGAGAACCTTGAGCGGTGAAATTTCCACACCGTCGCGAACTTCAGTGATGCGGTCGACGGCATGGCCGCGGCAGAATTCCATGAAATTCTTCTTGCCGTCACGGCGGACCGTCAAACGCAGCCATTTTGACAGCGCATTGACGCAGGACACGCCAACGCCGTGCAAGCCACCGGAAACCTTGTAGGAATTCTGGTTGAACTTGCCGCCGGCATGCAGTTCGGTCAGGGCGATTTCAGCGGCCGAGCGCTTGGGTTCGTGCTTGTCGTCCATCTTGACACCGACCGGGATACCCCGGCCGTTATCGGTGACGCTGATCGAATTGTCGGTATGGATGGTGACGACGATGTCGTCGCAATGCCCGGCCAGCGCTTCATCAATCGAGTTGTCGACGACCTCGAACACCAGATGATGCAGACCGGTGCCGTCGGACGTATCGCCGATATACATGCCCGGACGCTTGCGTACCGCCT
>JBFZCS010000026.1:0-26839 GCA_041307825.1 Azonexaceae bacterium | reverse complement strand
CTGCCGCTGCTCGGCACGGCCTTCGCCGCGATGGCCGCCGGGATGCTGCTCGGATTGCTGCCGCGGCCGTTTCTCAAGCTGCCACCGATGACCTTCGCGTCGCTGTTCCAGTGCGGCTACCGCTTCAATTCCTACATCGCGCTGGCGGTGGCGGGCATGCTTTTCGGTGCGCCGGGAATCGCCACCATGGGGCTGATCGTCGGCGCCGCGGTGCCGCTGGCCAATCTGGTGTCGGTCTGGATGCTCGCCCGCCACGGCGAGGTCGGCCTGTGGCGCGAGGTGGCGCGCAATCCGCTGATCTGGGGAACGGCCGCCGGCTTCATCCTGAACCTCGCCGGCTTCGTGCCGCCGGCGCCGCTGCAGGCCTTTCTCGGCCGCCTGGCCGACGCCTCGATCGCGCTCGGCCTGATTACCGTCGGCGCCGCCTTGCGTCTCGACGGGGCGGCGGAGGTGCGCGGCATCTCGATCTGGCTGCTGGCGGTCAAACTGCTGGCCTTGCCACTGATTGCGGCGGTCGTCGGCCGGCTGCTCGGGCTCGACGGCCTGAACTATCAGGTGGCGGTGCTGTTTGCCGCGCTGCCGACGGCGTCGTCGGCCTACATTCTGGCCATGCGCATGGGCGGCGACGGACGCAGCGTGGCCTGGCTCATATCGGCGACCACGCTGGGCTCGATGCTGACGCTGCCGCTGTGGGCAGCGTGGCTGAGCCGCTGATTACTTGCGCGGGCGGCGGGCGGGCGCCTTGCCTGCCGGTTTTTTCTCGCTGGCCGCCTGTTCGGCGGCTTCGGCGGACTGCTGCATCTGCTCGCGCATCTGCTGCATCATCTGCCAGGGCCACATCGCGGCGCCGGAAAACGCCGCGTTTTCCGCGTCGACCGCGGCAGGCGCGGCTTCCGCCGGGGGGGCGGCTGCTTCCGGCGCGGCAGCGGCCGGCATCGACCGGGCGGCACTGGACGCCATCTTGCCCATGGCCTGGACGGCATCGAGCGTCGTGCGCTGCATTTCGAGTCCCTGGATGGTCATCTGCAGCATCGACAGGTTCATGCGCAACCAGCCTTCGACCGCCTTCATGTCCTTGATGCGCTTGTCGAGTTCATCGACGTCGAAGGTCGGCGTCACCATGCCGGGCATCGAAGCGCCCATGCCGCTCCACATGTTGCGCAAGAAAGCCAGGGGGTCGTTCATATTTGGGGTGTCGTTGGACATGTCTCTCTCCGTGCGATTGGCTCTTTGCATCTTAAACCACTTTCGCGGCGCAAATGATAAATTGATACCCGGCGAACAACAGGGGGCGGCATGCTGAAGATTCTGATAATCGAGGACCACGCGCTGGTGCGTGAAGGGCTGGTGCGGCTGCTGGCGCGGATCGAAAGCGGGGTGGTGCTGCGCGACTGCGCGGATTTCGATTCGGCGCTGGCCGTGCTCGAAGGCGAGGATGAAGTCGACCTGATCCTGCTCGACCTGGCCTTGCCGGGGATCGACGGCTTTGTCGGTCTCGACATCCTGCGCCGGCAGTTCCCGGCGCTGCCCGTCGTCGTGGTTTCGGCTTTCGACGATGCGCCGACGATCACCCGGGTGATGAATCTCGGCGCGTCCGGCTTCATTCCCAAGTCCTTTTCCGGCGAGGCGCTACTGGCGGCGCTGCACGAGGTGCTGGCGGGCAACATCTTCCGCCCGGACGGCACCGGCAAAGCCGCGCGACTCGACGAGTTGGCGCCGCTGCCGCCCGCCGGCAAGGGCGTGCAGCCCGGCGAAGTCGGGCTGACCGAACGCCAGGCGCAGGTGCTGGCGCTGCTGGTGCGCGGTCTTTCCAATCGCGAAATCGGCGACACCCTCGAACTCTCGGAGGGCACCGTCAAGATTCACGTGACCGCCATCTTCAAGGCGCTGGGCGTTGCCAGCCGGACTCAGGCGCTGGTTGCGGTCGCCCGCTACGGCATCGATTTCGGCAAGGTTTTCTGAAGCTGCTCGAGCAGCGCCCGCAGTTTGGCCGGGCGCAGCGGCAGCGAGAGCGGATAAATGCCCGCCGGCAAGTCGCTGCCCGGCGTGTCGACGAGGGCGATCAACGGCGTCGCGGCTGGCCAGGCTTGGCGCAGCATGGCCGCCTGACTGGCCAGCGTGATGACGACGATGCGTCGGCGAATCTCGGGCGGTGCGGCATCGGCGGCCGGCTGATGGCTGACTGCGTAATCCCAGCTGCGGGCCAGACCCATCGCCGCCTGCAGGTCGTCGCCCTGGCCAACGAAGTGAATGGCCACTGCGTTGCGGGACTCCGCGGGTATGGCGATCTCGTGACGCGGCAGCCCGGTCTTGATCAGCAAGCCGAATACCGTTCCGCGCCCGGCGGCTGAACGCAGGCGCACCTCGATGCCCAGCGCGCGGGCCAGGCGGTCGACGATCGAGAGCCCCAGGCCGAGCCCCTTGTCCTGCTCGCGGGCCGGGTTCGCGACCTGGTAGAACTCGGTGAAGATGGCCGCCTGATGTTCGCTGGCGATGCCCGGGCCGTTGTCGCGCACCTCGATCAGGACAGCGTCGCCACGTCGTCGCGCGGCGACCAGAACGCGCCCGCCGAGCGGGGCGTAACGCAAGGCGTTGGACAACAGGTTGGCGAGCATGCGTTCGACCATCCAGCGGTCCGAGTCGGCCCACAGCACGGTTGGCCGGAAAATCAGCTGCTGATTGCGGTCGACCGCGGCGCGCCGGTACGACGCCGCCAAGTGCTCGAACATCGGGTTCAGCGGGAATGCCTTGATTTCCGGCTTGACACCGGCAACGTCGAGACGCGAGATGTCGAGCAGCGAATCGAGCATTTCGCCGAGCAGGCTGATCGAGGTGGCGATCTGGCCGGACAGCCGGGTCAACTCCCCGGTGTTGCCGGCGCGAACCTGGCGCTGGAGGTCGGCGGCGAACAGCGCGAGGGCGTGCATCGGCTGGCGCAGGTCGTGGCTGGCGGCGGCCAGGAAGCGGCTCTTGGCGCGGTTGGCGCGATCAGCTTCGTCCTTCTGGGCGGCCAGTTCGTTGGTCGCGTCCCTGACGCGTTCGGCGAGTTGTTCGTGGCTGGCGGCCAGTTCATTCGTCATCGCCTGCATCTGGAGAACCTGACGCCGCACCAGCCAGCCGCCGAAGAGAAGAATCAGGGCGATGAGCACGAACAGCGCCCCCATTTGCCCGACGTGCGACCGCCAGGCGGCGAGCAGGCTCGCTTCGGGCAGCACGGTGAGGACGCGCAGGTCGGCGAAGCCCGGCACCGGCGACAGCGAGGCAATCAGTCCGTGATTGCGCGCGACCCCGGTCGCCGGCAGCCAGCCGCGCAAGCGGCCGCCGAAGAGCGCCTCGAGCGCCGGCGCGCCGAGGGTCGGCGATTGCTTGCTGAGGTCGGTCGGGCGGCAGGTGGCGACGATCTGGTCCTTGGCGTTGATGATGACCGATTCGAAATCGTCGGCCAGACGGTTGGCCCAGCAGAAATCCTGGAAATAGCCGGTTTCGATGGAAGCGAAGGCGACGCCGGCGAATTTGTGCTGGGCATCGTCGATGCGGCGCGCCAGTGCATAGGTGTAGCGTCCCGAGTTGCGCCCGATATAGGGACCGTAGGTGGTGACCTTTTGCCCTGCTTCGAGGGCGGTGAAGTAGGGCCGGTCGCGGACGTTGATGCGCGGTGTCGGAAAATAGGTCGAAATGTAGCGCTGCAGGCCATTGCGGTCGAAGACGATCAGGTCGCGCAACTGGGGCAACGAAGTCGCGTGGCGCTTCGCGAGATAATTCCAGCCGCGGCTGGCGTCCCAGCTTTCCCAATCATGCTGGTATTCCGAAAGATCGGTCGCGATCTCGCGCAGCAGGATGTCGACTGCCTCGAAGCTGCGCGCCGTATGTTCGCCGACCATGATGCCGAAATCCCGAACCCGCCGTTCGCCAATCTCCAGTTCGTTGACGCGGGAGAGCACGTGGCTGCTGACGAAGGCGGCGACCGTGACGAGGGTGGCGACCGACACGACAACGAGAACCACGAGGTCGGGGCGGCGGCGGATCATCCGGGGATGGGGTAGAAGAACCAGGCGAGCGGCATGAAGGCCGCGTGCAGGATGCGCCACGGCCAGGGCTGCCGCGCCAGCGTGGCGAAGACAAAGGCGACGCCACCGATGGCGAAGCTGGTTTCGCGCCACGGCAAGGGCTGGGCGATCCAGCCGAAATAGGGCCAGGCCAGCGAGAGCACGCAAATGACGGCGGCCGCCTGCAGGGCGAGTTGGCTACCGGCCAAGGCGACCTCTTCCGCGCTTTCGGCCATGACGACGCCGTCGGGCGGCAGCGGCTCATGGACCGCCTCGTCGCGACCGTTCTGCCGGCGGGTTTCGGGGGGTGGATTAGTCACGGGACAGGAAGCGGGTGGCGTTGTCGAGGTCGCCCTGGGTGCGGCCGTCGTATAGGGCATTGACGAACTTGCGCCAGGCCAGGTCGGGCTCGCCGATCTGGAAGCCGTAGCGGTGGTTGCCGTCGAATACCGTGTCCTGGACGCAGCGCACCAGGAGCAGGGTGGTTTCCTGGCGGCCGAGCTGGATCACGGCGGTCATCCAGGTATCAGGTTGCACCGGCTGCGGGGTGCTGGCCCGGAAGCCGTAGCGCGACACCTCGCTGACTTCCATCGCTATGGCCTTCTCGCCGTCGTCGGTAGATGAAAGGCGTCCGGGGCACTTGACCGAGAAACGCCGATGCTGGCGCACTATCCCGTCACTGGTTTGTGCCGGCAGCGGCGGCAGGACGCGCCGGAATTCGGGCAGGTCGTAGATCATGTGCAGCAGCGTCTTCTTGCGGACGCTCAGGTTGGCGAAGACAGTGGTCGTGCGGTTGAAGAAATGGTCGATCAGCTCGGGCGTCATGACCGGATCGTTGGTCGTGTAGAAGCGCCGGTTGGGTAGCTCGATATTGGGCAGGCGCATGGCCACGAAGTAATGGTGCAGGTTGCGGCGCACCGGTCGATGGCCGTAGTACTTGCGCAGGATTTCCGGCGCGTGCTTGAGATCGAGCGTGGCGCCGATCGCCGGCGCGCCATTGACGAAGTCGTAGCTGGGGACGATATTCCCCGAGAGGCGGCGGAAGAAAAGCAGCGACTCATAGGTCTCGATATGCCGCGGGTGTACCGCGATGACCAGATGGCGCGTATCGAACAGGCACGTGCAGTATTCGTAAAGGAACTTCAGCAGCGGGAGCAGGACCATGCCGCCGAGTCCCTGGAAGGCGGGATGGATGGCGAGCGCCGACACCTCGGCGATGTTGCCGCGCTTGGCGCGGACGCTGGTCAGGTCGACTATCCGCTGCAACGGGAAGCCGATGGCGCTCTCGCGAATCAGCGACAGCGTGCCGACCACCTTGCCGTCGAAGATGGCGCACAGCGTGGTCGTCGTCGGCAGTGCGTGGTAGATCGTCACGCGCATGCCGGACGGGTCGGGTTCCATGAAGCCCTGGCTGACGTAGACATCGTGCAGCAGGCGGAAGCAGGCCTCGAGTTCTGCCCGGGTTTCGGCGATCTTGAAGATCAGTCGCGGGCTGGGCGCCGGATCGTAGTCGGCGAAGAAGCGCAGGACACGATAGCGCTTGCGGCGCGGGAGTACCATCAGAGTCTCGCGCGCCGCCCGATGGATGATGTTTTTCAGGAACTGTATCGGCCTCATTGCGAATGCCAGAATATCGCTCTCCTTCGCAAACATCATAACACCTTGTTATTGACAGAGTTCCGGCCCGTCCGGACAATCGGACGGCTAGTTTCGTACGCCCCCCGACACCCAAGGAGAAAAATCAATGCACGCCAAGCTTTCCGTCGTTGCCCTGTCAGTTGCCACCGCCCTCGCCATGGGCGCCTGCGGCAAGAAGGAAGAACCGAAACCGGTCGCCGCGCCGGCTGCTCCGGCTGCTCCGGCTACGCCCGCCGCGCCGGCGCCCAAACCGGAAGTAGTCGTCAAGCTCGGCCACGTCGCGCCGATGACCGGTCCGCAGGCCCACCTCGGCAAGGACAACGAAAACGGCGCCGTGCTGGCGATCGAGGATCTGAACGCGCAGGGCATCGAAATCGGCGGCGCCAAGATCAAGTTCGAACTGGTCAACGAAGATGACCAGGCCGATCCCAAGCAGGGCTCCATCGTTGCCCAGAAGCTGGTCGACGCCAAGGTCCACGGCGTCATCGGCCACCTGAATTCGGGTACCACCATCCCGGCCTCCAAGCTCTATTTCGACGCCGGCATTCCGCAGATCTCCGGTTCGGCGACCAACCCGAAATACACGCAGCAGGGTTTCACGACTGCCTTCCGCGTCATGGCCAACGACGTTCAGCAGGGCAAGGCGCTCGGCGAGTTCGCCGCCATGCAGGGCGTCAAGACGGTAGCCATCGTCGATGACCGCACTGCCTACGGCCAGGGTCTGGCCGACGAATTCCGCAAGGCGGCCGAAGCCGCCGGGATCAAGGTCGTCGCCACCGAATACACCAACGACAAGGCGACCGACTTCAAGGCCATCCTGACCAAAATCAAGTCCAAGAAGCCCGATCTCGTGTTCTACGGCGGCATGGATGCCCAGGGCGGCCCGATGGTCAAGCAAATGAAGGAACTCGGCATCAAGGCCAAGTTCCTCGGCGGCGACGGCGTGTGCACGCCGGAGTTCATGAAGCTGGGCGGCGAGGCGAGCGAGGGCAACTACTGCTCGCTGCCGGGCATGCCGCTGGAGAAGCTGGCCAAGGGTCCGGAATTCAAGGACAAGTTCAGCAAGAAGTTCGGCGCCGAAATCCAGCTCTACGCGCCCTACGTTTACGATGCCGTGATGGTGATGGTCGACTCGATGAAGCGCGCCAATTCCGTCCAGCCCGGCGTCTACCTGCCGGAAGTCGGCAAGACCAAGTACGACGGCGTGACCGCGCTGATCCAGTTCGACGAATTTGGCGACCTCAAGGGCGGCGCGATCTCCATTTACCGGTATCAAGGCGGCAAGCTCGCTTATGTCGACACCCTGGGTGGCGGCATGACCGGGACGCTCAAGGAAGCTGCGCAGGCAACCGGCGATGCCGCCAAGGCTGTGGCGGCAGCCGCCGCCGATGCCGGCAAGGATGCGGTCAAGGCCGGTGCCGAAGCTGGCAAAGATGCGCTCAAGGCTGGTGCCGAAGCGGTGAAGGACGCCGCCGAGGCGACCAAGGCAGCGGTCGAGAAGAAGTAAGGCGCGCCCGGCGTGAACGAAACGGCACCGCGAGGTGCCGTTTCTTCATGTTACGGTCGGCTTACACAATATGGATATTTTCCTCCAGCAGATCATCAACGGCCTCGTCCAGGGCAGCATCTACGCGCTGGTCGCGCTGGGCTACACGATGGTGTACGGAATCATGGGCCTGATCAACTTCGCGCACGGCGAAGTGGTGATGATCGGCACGCTGGTCACCATCACCGTCGCCACCACCCTGATCAAGGCCGGTATGCCGGTGGCGCTGGCCGGGCTGGCCGGGCTGAGTTCGGCGGTACTGGTCTGCATGGCGCTCGGCTGGGGGCTGGAGCGCGTCGCCTATCGGCCGCTGCGCAACGCGCCGCGGCTGACGCCGCTGATCACGGCGATCGGCATGTCGATCGTTCTGCAAAACGTCGCGATGATCGTCTGGGGGCGCAATTACCTGACCTTCCCGCACCTGTTGCCGAAGGTCAATTTCGAAGTCGCCGGCGCCCACTTTACGGGCATCCAGGTGATGATCGTCGTCGTTTCGGGCCTGACCATGGCCGGGTTGCTCCTCCTCGTCTACCGCACCAAGCTCGGCATGGCGATGCGCGCGACCGCGCAGAACCCGCAGGTGGCGAGCCTGATGGGGGTCAACAGCAACCGCGTGATTTCCGCCGCCTTCGTCATCGGCTCGGCGCTCGGCGCGCTGGCCGGGGTCATGGTCGGCACCTATTACGAAATCGCCCACTACCAGATGGGTTTCATGCTCGGCCTCAAGGCGTTCACGGCGGCCGTGCTCGGCGGCATCGGCAACCTGGCCGGGGCGATGGCCGGCGGCATCCTGCTCGGCCTCATCGAGGCGCTGGGGGCCGGCTACATCGGCGACCTGACCGGCGGTTTCCTCGGCAGCCACTATCAGGACATCTTCGCCTTCGTCGTGCTGATCGTCGTGCTGATGTTCAAGCCGTCCGGACTGTTCGGTGAAAAAACCGGAGACCGCGCATGAAAAACCGGCTCCCGCTGAAGTCGACCGTGGGCATCGTCCTGATCACCGTGGCCTTGGTCGCGCTGCCTTTCGTCGCCGCAATGGGCGGGCAGGCCTGGGTGCGCATTCTCAATTTCGCGATTCTCTACATCTTCCTGGCGCTCGGCCTGAACATCGTCGTCGGCTTCGCCGGCCTGCTCGATCTCGGCTACATCGCTTTCTATGCCGTCGGCGCCTACGTCTATGCGCTGCTCGCCAGCCCGCATTTCGGGCTGCACTGGCCGTTCTGGGTGATCCTGCCGATCGGCGCCGTCGTCGCCTGCCTCTTTGGCGTGCTGCTTGGCTCCCCGACGCTCAAGTTGCGCGGCGATTATCTGGCCATCGTCACGCTCGGCTTCGGCGAAATCGTCCGCATCTTCCTGAACAATCTCAATGCGCCGATCAATATCACCAACGGGCCGCAGGGCATTACGCTGATCGATCCCGTCGCCATCGGCGATTTCCGGTTTTCCGGCACGAGCCAGATTCTGGGCGTTTCGCTGAGTGGACCGCAGAAGTATTACTTCCTGCTAGTAGCACTGGCCATCCTCGTCATCGTCATCAACCTGCGCCTGCAGAATTCGCGCATCGGCCGCGCCTGGCAGGCAATCCGCGAGGACGAGATCGCCGCCAAGGCGGTCGGCATCAACACGCGCAACCTCAAACTGCTGGCCTTCGCCATGGGCGCCAGCTTCGGCGGCGTCGCCGGCGGCGTGTTCTCGGCGATGCAGGGCTTCGTCTCGCCGGAGAGCTTCTCGCTGATCGAGTCGATCATGATCCTGGCCATGGTCGTGCTCGGTGGCATGGGGCATATTCCCGGGGTCATCCTCGGCGCCGTGCTGCTGACGGTGTTGCCGGAAGTGTTGCGCTACAGCGTCGGGCCGGTCCAGATGGCGCTGTTCGGCAAGATGCTGATCGATCCGGAAAGCCTGCGCATGCTGATCTTCGGCCTGGCGCTGGTGCTCGTCATGCGCTTCAAGCCGGCCGGCCTGTGGCCGTCGCCGGAACGCAAGCGCGAACTGACGGAGGGCCCCTGATGGCCACGGCGCTGCTCGAAGCGAAGGCGGTCGGCAAGCACTTCGGTGGCGTCAAGGCGCTGCGCGACGTCTCGCTGAGCATCCGCCAGGGCGAGATCTACGGCCTGATCGGTCCCAACGGCGCCGGCAAGACCACGTTTTTCAACTGCATGACCGGGCAATACGTGCCCGATGGCGGCGGCTTCGTCTTCGACGGCGCGCCGCTGGTCGCCGATGCGCCGCATCAGGCCGCCGGGCGCGGCATCGCCCGTACCTTTCAGAATATCCGCCTGTTCGGCAACATGACGGCACTGGAAAACGTCATGGTCGGCCGCCATGTCCGCACCCGCGCCGGCGTTTTCGGCGCGATGCTGATGAATGCCGCGACGCGCGCCGAGGAAGCGGCGATCCGGCGGCGCGCCAGTGATTTGCTGCACTACGTGCGCATCGAGGACCGTGCCGGCGACCTCGCCAAGAATCTCTCCTATGGCGACCAGCGCCGTCTGGAAATTGCCCGGGCGCTGGCCACCGAGCCGAAGCTGCTGTGCCTGGACGAGCCGGCGGCGGGCATGAATGCGACCGAAACCGGCGACTTGCGCGAGCTGATCGACGGCATCCGCAAGGACGGCACGACGGTGCTGCTCATCGAACATGACGTGAAACTGGTTATGGGCCTGTGCGACCGGGTCGCGGTGCTCGACTACGGAGCGCTCGTCATCGAGGACGTGCCGGCCGTCGTGCAGAAGGATCAACGCGTGATCGAGGCTTACCTCGGTGCTTGAAGTGACCGGACTCCACGTCGCCTATGGCGGCATCCAGGCGGTGCGCAGCATCACGTTCCACGTCAACGAAGGCGAAACCGTTGCCCTGATCGGGGCCAACGGCGCCGGCAAGACGAGCACGCTGAAGGCGCTTTCGCGCGTCATCGATGCCGTGGGCGGCGACGTCCATTTCTGTGGCGAGAAAATCACGCGCATCGCGGCGCACGACATCATCCGCCGCGGCATCGCGCTGGTGCCGGAAGGGCGCGGCGTCTTTCCGCGCCTCACCGTCGCCGAAAACCTGGCCATGGGCGCCTTCGTGCGCAACGACAAGGCTGCTATCGCCGACGACATGGAGATCGTCTTCGGATATTTCCCGCGCCTGAAGGAGCGCATCGCCCAGCTCGCCGGCACCCTATCCGGCGGCGAGCAGCAGATGCTCGCCATCGGCCGCGCGCTGATGAGTCGCCCGCGGCTCCTGCTGCTCGACGAGCCGTCGATGGGCCTGGCGCCGATCATGGTCCAGAAGATTTTCGAGGTCATCCGCGCCGTTGCTGCCCAGGGCATGACCATCCTGCTGATCGAGCAGAACGCCAAGCTGGCGCTGGAAACCAGCCAGCGCGGCTATGTCATGGAAAGCGGCGAGATCACCTTCAACGGTGATGCGAAAAACTTGCTCGACGACCCGAAGGTACGCGCCGCCTATCTCGGCGAGTGAACTTGCCGCGCTTTTTTCAATTGGATCAAACTCTTTGTCGCCGATGCACGCGACAATGAACGTCCGTTCATCAACCGCCCACGAGAAGCCATGAAAATCCGTCATTCGATCACTGCGCTGCTGGCTGTCCTGTTCGCCTGCGGGCTGCAGGCCCAGGACAGCAAGCCGGCGGACAAGACGCCCAAGATCGCTTCCGGGCTGCTGATGAAGCAGGGCGACAAGCTGGTCTTCGCGCCCTGTCGCGACCGCAGCTACAGCATGGTGGACGATATTTCGCCGGAGCGTACGGTGACGAAGGCGCTCGACAGCGTCGGCCTGGCGGCCGGCAAGAAGCTGTATGTCGAGTTGATGGCGGTCGTCGATGGCGGCATGCTGCGGGCTTCCGGTCTCAATCTGGCGCGGACCGAAGGGCGCTGCCAGCAGCAGGGCGGCAACGAGGAATCGTGGCGCGCCAGCGGCAACGAACCGGGCTGGTTGCTGGCCGTCGGGCCGGAAGTGGTGGTTTTGAAGCGCCTGGGCCAACCCGATGTCAATGTGCCCGGTACGCCGATCGTTCGCGAGGGCGGCATCGTGCGCTTCGAGGCCCGGACCGAGGCCTCGCGGCTCAAGGCGCGTTTCGAGAACAAGGTCTGCAACGATACGATGGCCGACGCGGTTTTCGGGTGGACGGCGACGGTCGAGATCAACGGCCAGACGCTCAAGGGCTGCGCCTGGCAACGCTGATACCGGGTTGTCGCACCCCATGGCCCGAGGCCACGTCGAGGGTACTTGAGCCCGAGGCCCCGTTGCCTTTGGGGCGCGGTAGACGGCCAAAAAAGGCCGAAAATCAGCTGGTCGAGAAGGTGAAGGCGTCGGCGAAGAATTCTTCTTCGGGCAGCTTGCAGAGGTCGGCGAAATCGCGGCGCGCCGCGTCGATCATGGCCGGCGCGCCGCAGGCATACACCTGGTGGCCGGAAAGGTCCGGGAAGTCCGCCATCACGGCCTGATGGACCAGGCCACTGCGGCCTGTCCAGTGGTCGTCGGCCGCCGGTTCGGAAAGCACCGGCACGTAGCTGATGTTGGCGTGTTCGGCGGCCCATTGCTCGGGCAGGGCATTCAGATAAAGATCGACGCGCGCCTTGGCGCCCCAGTAGAGGTGCATCGGGCGCAGGCATTGCTCGGCGATGGCGTGTTCGACCATGGCCTTGATCGGTGCAAAGCCGGTGCCGCCGGCGAGCAGGATCATCGGCTTCGGCGACTCCTCGCGCAGGTAGAAACTGCCGTGCGGGCCGTTGAAGCGCAGGATGTCACGTACCTTCATCGACGAGAAAACCTGATCGGTGAACAAGCCGCCGGGCACGTGCCGGATGTGCAGTTGCAGCAGGGAGTCATCGTGCGGCGCATTGGCCAGCGAGAAGCCACGCTTCTTGCCGTCCTTGAGCAGGATGTCGACGTATTGCCCGGCGAGGAACTGCAGGCGCTCGCTGGCCGGCAGCTTGAGGGAAATCGCCATGACGTCGGGCGCCAGTCGCTCGAGTTTCTCGATGCGCGCCGGCATGGTCTTGACCGGGATGTCGGTCGCCGAACCGGCCTGTTTGGACTCGAGCGTGAGGTCGGACTGCGCTTTGGCGCAGCAGAAGAGCGCCAGGCCGGCGGCCTTTTCCTCGTCGCTAAGTGCCTGGGGCTGCGCCTTGCCGTGGTCGACGCTGCCGGCGAGCACTTTTCCCTTGCACGAGCCGCAGGCGCCATCGCGGCAGCCGTAGGGCAGGGTCAGGCCCTGGCGCAGCGCGGCGTCGAGAATGCTTTCGTCGGCTTCGGCGACAAACTGCCGGCCGCTCGGCTGGACGGTAATCTGGTGGCTCATCTCTTCCTCATGGTCGTCGGCTACAATGCCGGCGTGCAAAAAATCCTGATTGTCGGTAGCGGGAACGTCGCCCGCCGCATCCTTTCCCGCCTTGCCCGCACCCACCGCGTTTACGCCATGCTGCGCGATGCCAGCCGCGTACCCGTCTGGCGCGCTGCCGGCGCGCTGCCGGTCGTCGCCGATCTGGACGATCGCGGCAGCCTGCAACGCGTTTCCGGTCTCGCCGACTGCGTGCTGCACCTGGCGCCGCCGCCCGGCGAAGGACAGCGCGACCAGCGCACGCGCAATCTGCTGGCGGCTTTGGGCAAGGGCAAAAGTCTACCACGACGCCTGGTCTACGTTAGCACCACCGGCATCTACGGCGATTGCGGCGGGGCGCAGATCGACGAGACGCGCCGCGTCAATGCCGAGAGTTCGCGCGCCGGCCGCCGGCTCGATGCCGAACGCTGCCTGCGCGCCTGGGGGCGGCGGACCGGCGTCACCGTCTCGATTCTGCGCGTCCCTGGCATCTACGCCGCCGACCGCCTGCCGGTGGAACGCTTGCGCAAAGGCTTGCCGGCGCTCATCGACGCCGACGACGTTTACACCAACCACATTCATGCCGACGATCTGGCCGCCGCCTGCATCGCGGCGCTGCGCCACGGGCGCAGCAACCGCGCCTACAATGTGGTCGATGATTCCGACCTGAAGATGGCCGCTTACTTCGACCGCGTGGCCAGCGCCTTCGGCCTCCCGCTACCGGCGAGAATATCGCGCGCCGAAGCGGAACAGTCCCTGTCGCCGATGCAGATGTCGTTCATGCGCGAATCGCGGCGCATCGGCAACCGGCGGCTGAAGAATGAACTCAAACTGCGCCTCGCCTTCCCGACCGTCGATGCCGGGATAGCCGACGCGCTCACCAGGAGAAACGCATGCTCGTCGTAAAAACCCTGCACCTGTGGATGGTCATATCGTGGTTCGCCGGCCTGTTCTACCTGCCGCGCATCTTCGTCAACCTGGCCATGGTGCCGGCCGACAGCGTCGCCGAGCGCGACCGCCTGCTGCTGATGGCCGGCAAGCTGTACCGCTTCATGACGCCGCTCGGCGTGCTGGCCGTGGCGACCGGTCTCTGGCTGTGGCTGGGCTACGGCTTTGGCGGCGGCTGGCTGCACGCCAAGACGGCGCTGGTCGTGCTGCTGGCCCTCTATCACTGGCATTGCGGGCGCGTGCTCGGCGAATTCCGGCGCGGCGGCAACAGCAAGTCGCATGTCTGGTTCCGCTTCTACAACGAGCTGCCGGTCATCGTCCTCCTTGTCGTCCTTTATCTCGTTGTCTTGAAGCCCTTCTGATGAACAAGTATTTCGCCATCTGCCCGCGCGGGCTGGAAGAGTTGCTGCGCGACGAACTGCGCGCGCTCGGCGCCGAAGAGTTGCGCACCACGCACGGTGGCGTCTTCTTTGCCGGCGACTGGAGCACCTGCTACCGCGCCAACCTCGAATCACGCATCGCGACGCGCATCCTGTGGCATATCGTCAAGGGGCCTTACGCCAAGGAAGAAGACATCTACCGGCTGGCGGTGCGCCAGTTGTGGCCCAACCATTTTTCGGTGTCGCGGACGATGCGCGTGGTGACGACGGCGATCAAGTGCCCGCTCAAGTCGCTCGACTTCGTCACGCTGCGCGTCAAGGATGCCGTTTGCGACCGTTTCCGCGAGGATAGAGGCGAGCGGCCGAACATCGAGACGCGCAACCCCGACGTCAGCGTTCATGTCTTTCTCTCTGAAAACGAGTGCACGCTGTACCTCGACACCTCGGGCCAGCCGCTGTGGCAGCGCGGTTTGCGCAAGGCCAGCGTCGACGCGCCGTTGAAGGAAAACCTGGCCGCCGGCATTCTGAAGCTGGCTGGCTGGCAGCCGGGAACGCCGCTGGTCGACCCGATGTGCGGCAGCGGCACCTTCCTGCTCGAAGCCGTGCAGATCGCGCTCGACCGGGCGCCCGGCCTCGACCGCGGCTTCGCCTTCGAGTTGCTCTCAAGTTTCGAGGCCATGAACTGGGCGAACATCCGGCAGGCGGCCGAAGCGCGCTGCAAGGAACCCGAGCCGCTCGACATCCGTGGCTACGACAGCGACGACAAGGCGGTGCGCGCCACCCGGCGCAATCTGCAGGAGGCCGGATTTGGCAGCATTGTCACGGTCGACCGCGGCGATCTGCTGGAAACCCAGCCGCTGACCGATCACGGCATCCTGGTCGCCAACCCGCCCTATGGCGAGCGCATCGGCGAACAGGACGAACTGGCGGCCTTCTATCCGCAGCTCGGCGCGGCACTGAAAAGGCACTGGGCGGGCTGGAGCTGCTTCTTCTTCACCGCCGACCTGCGCCTGCCCAAGCTGGTCGGCCTCAAGCCGAGCCGCAAGACGCCGCTGTTCAACGGGCCGCTCGAGTGCCGCCTGTTCGAGATCCGCATGGTGGCCGGGAGCAATCGCAAGGTTTGACGGCGTCGCGTCGGCATGCATCAGCCGTTACATCCTGTAGCAACTTGTTGCAGTCGCCCGGCGGATTATTCGCTATTGTATCGGTCGGTGCATGGAAGCTGCATTGAGGATGATTCGATGAAAGCGCAAAAATTCCTGTTCGTTCTCGCCGCCGTGCTGCTTGCCAGCGCAGGCAGCGCTTGGGCGGGCGGGCGCGTCTATGGCAGCGTCGGCGTCTTTGTCGGCCCTGGCGCCTACTGGGGTCCGGCCTATCCGCGCCCGTATTACTATCCGCGCGCCTACTATCCGGGCTTCTATCCGTATTTGTACGGCAACCCCTTCTACGACCCGGCGCCGATCGTCGTCGTCCCGCCCACGCCCCAGGTCTATATCGAGCAGAGCGATGTCGCTGCCGAGCCGGTCGAGAATGCAGCCCAGCAATACTGGTACTTCTGCACGGGCTCCAGCAAGTATTACCCCTACGTCAAGGAGTGTCCGGGTGGCTGGCAGAAGGTTTTGCCGCAACCGGCGCAATAAGCCATGAGGATCGATAACATGATCGTTGCCCGTTTTGGCGTAGTCGCCGGCGCGCTGTTGCTTGGCGCCTGTACCGTGATGCCGACCGGACCGAGTATGCTGGTTTTGCCCGGCACGGGGCGTTCGATGGACAAGTTCCGTTTCGATGATAACGAGTGCCGCCAGTATGCCTACGTTCAGGTCGGCGGCGTGACGACGCAGGATGCGGCGAACCAGGCGGCGGTCGGCAGTGCCGTGGTTGGTACCGCGGTCGGCGCGCTGGCCGGCGCGGCGATCGGCGGTAGCCAGGGTGCCGCGGTCGGGGCCGGGGTCGGACTGGTCGGCGGCACCGCCGTCGGCACCAGTTCGGCCTATGCTTCGGGTTACGGCACCCAGCGCCAGTACGACAACGCTTACATCCAGTGCATGTATGCCAAAGGGCACCGCGTCCCGGTGCCGGCCAACATGGCTTACCCGCAGCGCTCAGTCAGCCCTGCGAACACAGGGGCCGGTATTCCGCCACCGCCACCGGGTGCGCCCCCGCCCCCGCCGCCCCGGTAAGGGCTGATGGTCAGGCGACGCCGGCGGTGTGCGCCTGCTGGTCGGCCCAGTAGCTCGAACGCACCATCGGCGCACAGGCGGCGCCGGTGAAGCCCATATTGTACGCTTCGGCTTCGTACATCTTGAAGATGTCGGGATGGACGTAGCGGCTGACCGGCAGGTGGTGGCCGGAGGGCGCGAGGTACTGGCCGATGGTCAGCATCTCGACATCGTGGGCGCGCAGGTCGCGCATGACCTCGAGGATTTCCTCGTCGGTCTCGCCGAGGCCGACCATCAGCCCCGACTTGCTTGACACCTGCGGGTAACGCGCCTTGAACTGCTTGAGGAATTCCAGCGAGTGCTTGTAATCGGCGCCGGGGCGGGCCTGCTTGTAGAGGCGCGGCACGGTTTCCAGGTTGTGGTTGAGGACGTCGGGCAGGGCGCCGCCGAGGACGTCGAGGGCGACTTCCATGCGGCCGCGGAAGTCGGGGACCAGGGTTTCGATGGTGGTGGCCGGCGACAGTTCGCGGGTGTAGCGAATGACGTCGACAAAGTGCTGGGCGCCGCCGTCACGCAGATCGTCGCGGTCGACGCTGGTAATGACCACATATTTGAGCTTGAGTGCGGCGACCGATTCGGCCAGTTCGCGCGGTTCGTCCGGGTTGGGCGGCAGGGGTACCCCATGACCGACATCGCAGAACGGGCAGCGCCGGGTGCAGATGTCGCCGAGGATCATGAAGGTCGCCGTGCCGCGGCCGAAGCATTCGCCGATGTTGGGGCAGGTGGCTTCCTCGCAGACGGTGTGCAGCTTGCGTTCGCGCAGCATGCTCTTGATTTCGCCGAAGCGCCCGGCGCTGTTGCCAGCCTTGACGCGAATCCAGTCCGGTTTCTTCAATGGCTGGTCGACCGGGACGATCTTGATCGGGATGCGCGCGGTCTTCAGTTCGCCTTTTTGCTTGACGCCTTTTTGCTTCGCGCTGCCTGCGTTGTCAGACATGTTGTGTTTCCAGTTGCTGTAGCAAGTGTTGAGAGAGTTGCTCGCCGGCCTCGTGAGCGGTGAGCGGAATGTCGAGATCCTTGGTCTGGATGACTTTCAGGCCAGCATAGCCGCAAGGATTGATTGCCGCAAAGGGGGAAAGATCCATATCGACATTGAGCGCCAAGCCGTGGTAACTGCAGCCGTTTTTGATCTTGAGGCCGAGGGCGGCGATCTTGGCTTCGCCGACGTAGACGCCCGGTGCGCCGGCGCGGCGCTCGGCAGGGACGCCATGCGCCGCCAGAAAGTCGATCACCCCTTGCTCGATGGCGGTGACCAGTTCGCGCACCTTGATCTTCAGTCGCTGCAGATCGAGCAGCAGGTAGATCACCACCTGGCCGGGGCCGTGGTAGGTGACCTGGCCGCCGCGGTCGATCCTGACGATGGGGATGCCAACATCTTCGAGGATATGTTCGGGCTTGCCGGCCTGGCCAAGCGTGTAGACCGGCGGGTGCTCGACGATCCACAGTTCGTCGGGCGTCTCGGCCGTGCGGCCGGCTGTGAATTCCTGCATCGCGCGCCAGGTTGGCTCGTACTCGACCCGGCCCAGACGGCGAACTTCCATCCTTAAAGGACTACCTTGACCAGCGGGTGCGAACTCAGGTCGGTGTACAGCGCATCCAGCTGCGGCTTCGAGGTGGCGACCACGGTGCACGTCAGGCTCAGGTAGTTGCCGCCGGAGCTGGCACGCATTTCCATGCTGGCGCCGTCGAAACCGGGGGCGTGTCTGGTGACGATTTCGAGAACCACCTGGGCGAGTTCATCCTGCGCCTTGCCCATGATCTTCAGGGGAAAGTCGCAGGGAAATTCGAGGAGGGTGTCCTTGTACGAAGCCATCTCAGCCTTTGCGCATTACCGTGTTCTTGAAATCCTGATACCACTGCCACATCCGTTCGCCGGCCGGCCCCGGCCGGCCGTCACCGACCGGCTTGCCGTCGAGCGTGGTGATCGCCAGCACTTCCTTGGTCGATGATGTCATCCAGACCTCGTCGGCGGCGCGGAGTTCATTTTCGTGAATTTCGCGTATTTCCAGCGCTTGGCCGTGACCGGCAGCAAGTTCGAGGACGATGTCGTAGGTGATGCCAGGCAGCATGAAACTGGTCTTGGGCGGCGCCAGCAGCACGCCATCCTTGACGACGAAGATGTTCGACGCCGCGCCTTCCTTGAGGAATCCGTCGCGGATCAGCAGCGCCTCGACGCAGCCGGCTTCCACCGCCTGCTGGCGCGCCAGGATGTTGGCGAGCAGCGAAATGACCTTGAGGTTGCAGTGCGCCCAGCGGTCATCGGCGACGGTGATCGCGGCGACGCCGACGGCCCGGACTTCAGCCGGCGTGGTGACCAGCGGCGCACTGAAGGCAAAGGCGGTCGGCGGCACGCTGGCCGGAGGGAATGCGTGGTCGCGCTTGTTGTCGGCGCCGCGCGTGACCTGCAGGTAGATCGACTGGTCGGCCCACGGTGCCTCGGCGATCAGCCGCTCGATCGCGGCTGTCCAGCCAGCGACATCGAGCGGATTGGCCAGCCGGATGCCGTCCAGCGTCGCCTGCAGCCGCGTCAGGTGTTCGGCGAGGCGGAAGGGGCGGCGCGAGTAGACGGGGACCAGTTCTTAGACCCCGTCGCCGTTGAGAAAACCGCGATCGAGCGGCGAAATGCCGGCGTCCGCCAAGGGCAGGAAGCGGCCATTCAGATAGACGGGGTCGGCGACGTAGGGAGTCATATGTTTATTCGAACCAGAGCAGGACGCTGTCGATGGTACGACCGAAGATGCCGATCAATCCCACATTTTCAAGCGCGAGCACGGGGTATTCGCTGTACAGCTTGCCGTCGATGGTGACCTTCAGCGTACCGAGTTGCTGGCCGGCCTGGATCGGCGCCATCAGGCGCGGCTGCGGCGTGAATTCGCTCTTGACCTTGTCGGCGTAGCCGCGCGGCACGGCAATCGACAAAGTGCGGTCGAAACCAGCCTTGACCGTTTTCTGCGTGCCTTTCCAGACGCGCAGCGTGGCCACCGGCTGGTTCTTGGCGAACAGGGTGACGGCATCGTAGGACTGGAAGCCCCAGTTGAGCAGCTTGAGCGATTCGCTGGCGCGGGTGGAATCCGACTTGGTGCCGAGGACGACCGACAGCAGGCGGCGCTGGTCGCGCAGGGCGGAGGAGATCAGGCAGTAGCCGGCGGCTTCGGTATGGCCGGTCTTGACGCCGTCGACCGAGGAATCCATGAACAGCAGGCGGTTGCGGTTGGGCTGGGTGATGTTGTTGTAGCGGAATTCCTTCATCGAGTAATACTTCTTGTATTCCTCGGGGAAATCGCGGATCAGCGCCGCGCTCAGCGTCGCCAGGTCGCGCGCCGTGGTGTACAGCTGCGGGTCGGGCAGGCCGGTCGAATTGGTGAAGTTCGATGCATTCATCCCGAGGCGTTTGGCTTCGCGGTTCATCATTTGCGCGAAACTCTCCTCGCTGCCGGCGATTGCCTCGGCCAGCGCGACGCAGGCGTCGTTGCCCGACTGCACGATCATGCCCTTGATCAGATCCTCGACCGGCACCTGGGTGTCGACCCGGATGAACATCTTGGAACCGCCGGTTTTCCAGGCCTTCTGCGAAACCGTCACCGGCGTGTCGAGGGCGATGGTCTTCTGGCGCAGCGCGGCGAAGGTCAGGTAGGCGGTCATCAGCTTGGTCAGCGAGGCGGGCTCGATGCGCTCGTCGGGCTTTTCCGCGGTCAACACCTGGCCGGAGCCCGTTTCCAGCAGCAGCCAGGATTTGGCGGCGAGGGTCGGCGGGACGGGAAGTTGCTGGGCAAGGGCCTGGGCGGCGCAAATCAGGCCGAGCGAGAGAATGACGATATGGCGGAACGGCGACATGAATTTTCTGCTTTGTAATGCGTTGGGGGAAACGGATTATACCCCGTGCCCGGGGACGCCTCGTGGCGCCGCGGCGCACAGCACCTCGATGGCCGGATGGCGGATGCGACGCTCGTTGGAGATGGCGTAGATTTGCTCGCTGACGCCGCTCATCTCGCCAAGCGGCACCGCGTCGAGCTGGCTGGCAACCTGGTTGGCCAGCACCAGCGGCGCCGGGAAAAAGCCGAGGCCGGCGCGTCCGAAGGTGGTCAGCAGGGCGCTGTCCTGGAACTCGCCGACGATGCGCGGCCGGATGCCAACCCCCTCGATCCAGCGGTCGATGCGACCGCGCAGCGCATTCTGGCGGGTTGGCAGGAACAGCGGCGCATCGTTGAGACTGGCCGGATAACCCCGGGCGTAGCGCTCGACGAGGGCCGAGCTGCCGAACAGGCCGGCGGCAAAATCGCCGAGCTGCGTGCTGAACACCTTCAGGTTGCCGCCGGTCGGCGCCGGGCGGTCGGTCAGGACGAGATCGATGTGATGCAGCGCCAGTTCCGCCAGCAAAGGCTCGAAACCGCCCTCGCTGCAGATCAGGCGGACGTCCTCGGGCATCGCCAGCACGGATTCCAGCAGTTGATAGGCCAGCAGCTTGGGAATGCCATCGGAAATGCCGGCGCGCAGGCGCAGCACGTTGCCGCTGTCCGCCGTCCGGACGGCTTCCTCGAGCGCATCGCCAAGCTGGAAGATCTGGTCGGCGTAGCCGAGCGCGGCCTTTCCGGCGTCGCTCAGGGCGAGACCGCGCCCCTGGCTGACGAACAGCGCCTTGCCCAGATTGCGTTCGAGCAACGAGAGCTGGCCGCTGATCGTCTGCACCGCCACGCCAAGGCGCTCGGCGGCGCGCGTCATGCTGCCTTCGTGGGCGACGACCCAGAAATAATGCAGGTGCTTGTAGTTCAGGCTGGCCATGAATTATCCTAAAAAACCGAGATGTTGTTCAGTGTAAGTCAGATTTTACGGGATATTTTAGCGTACTATAATAGATCCGTTTGTTATTCCGATGGAGTTCATCATGAAACGTGTAATCCTTTTCCTTGCAACCAACCTTGCGGTAATGCTGGTGCTCGGGCTGGCCGCCAGCCTGCTCGGCGTCGATCGCTTCCTGACCGAGAATGGCCTCAATCTTGGCATGCTGCTTGCGTTCTCGGGCCTGATCGGCTTCGGCGGCGCCTTCATTTCGCTGGCGATGTCAAAATTCATGGCCAAGCGCAGTGTCGGCGCCCACGTCATCGAATCCCCGAGCAACTCGACCGAAGTCTGGCTGGTCGATACCGTCGCTCGCCTCGCCAAGGACGCCAACCTGGCGATGCCGGAAGTTGCCATCTACGAGGGCGAGCCGAATGCCTTTGCCACCGGCGCGACGAAAAACAGCTCGCTGGTCGCGGTATCGACCGGGCTGCTGCAGGGGATGACCCGCGAGGAAGCTGAGGCGGTGCTGGCGCATGAGGTCGCGCACATCGCCAACGGCGACATGGTGACGCTGACCCTGATCCAGGGCGTGGTCAATACCTTCGTCATCTTTCTCTCGCGCGTCGTCGGTTACGCGGTCGATTCCTTCATGCGCCGGGGGTCCGACAGCAGCGGCCCCGGTATCGGCTACATGGTGGCCAGCATGGTCAGCCAGGTGATTTTTGGCGTTCTGGCCAGCATCATCGTGGCCTGGTTCTCGCGCCAGCGCGAATTTCGCGCCGATGCCGGTGCTGCGCAATTGATGCGCTCGCCGGTACCGATGCAGAATGCGCTGCGCCGCCTGGGCAGCCTGCATACCGAGCCGCTGCCGCAGAGCATGGCCGCTTCCGGCATCGTCGACGGGCCGGGCTTCATGGCGCTGTTCGCCACCCATCCGCCGCTCGAAGAACGGATCGCGGCGCTCGGCGGCCGATAATCGTGGCACACACGTTGCTTAAAGCTGACTGATGATTCGCTATTCACGATTAACCGTCCTCGCCTGCGGATTGAGTGCCTCTCTGGCACTCGCCCAGGCATCCTACGACCTGCCCCGGCTCGAGGCCCTCGCGATGGAGTCTAGCCGAGCTGTACTGGCCTCCCGCGACCAGGTGAGCGCGGCACGCTCGGCCATCGATAGTGCGTCAGCTTTCCCCAACCCCGAGCTCGAGTACCTCGGCGGCAACGCCCGGGCTCGCAACCCGGGGGCCACGGCGGGCAATGTAACCACGGTCACGCTGACCCAGCCACTCGACATGCCGTGGCGGCGCTCGGCCCGCATCGGTGCCGCCGAGGCCGGGCTGGAGGCGACAAGCGCAACGACCCGCGCCTTCGAAGCCGATCTCCTGGCGCGTGTGCGGGGGCGTTATTTCGAAGTACTGCGTCGCGAGGCGGAACTGAAAAATGCACGGGAAGACGGCGCTGCGATGGAGAGTGTGCGCGCTCGCATTGCCAAGCGCGTCGAGACCGGCGATGCAGCCCGCTTCGAGCTGATCAAGGCTGACGCCGAGACCTTGAATGCGCAGAAGACGGCCCAGGCGGCTGGCTTCCGGGTCGATCAGGCGCGTTCGCTGTTGCGCCAGTCTGTCGGCGGCGCCTTGCCTGCTGAATTTACCCTGAGTGGTCAACTTGGCGATGTGCCTGCGCTGCAGCCGCTCGACGGCTTACGCAAACAACTGGGCGAGAGTAGCCCTGAATTGGCGCGCGCGCGCGCCGAAACGGTGCGTGCCGAGCGCCAGCTGGAGCTTGAGCGCGCCCAGCGTTGGCCGAACCTGGCCTTGAAGGCGGCGATGAATGAAGACCCGGACATGCGTGCCTCACAGATTGGCGTGGTAATGACCATTCCGCTCTGGGATCGCCGGAGCGGTCCGGTCGGCGAAGCCGCCGCGCAACTTTCACGGGCGCGCAATGAGCTCGAGGCACAGGAGTTTTCGCTGGCCCAGACCCTTGAGGTCGCCTACCAGCAATACGAGATTGCCCAGGCGCAGGTGACCGCGCTGGAATCGGGCATTGTCAGACAGGCCGAGGCGGCCTTGAAAGTGGCCGAAGCCGCCTATCGTTTTGGCGAACGTGGCTTCCTGGAAGTGCTGGATGCGCAGCGTGTGTTCCGCGCTGCCCGCAGCGAACTGATTGCCGCGCGCTACGAACATGCGGCCGCGTGGGTGGAAATTGAAAGGCTACGGGCAATTCCCGGTGGAAAAACAGAATGAAAAATGCCCTCTTTTTGCTGTTGACCGCAGCACTGCTTGCCGGATGTGGCAAGGAAACCGCCAAAACCGCTGCGCCGAATGCCAGCGATCCCGCACTCGTGGCGCCGGGGCCGGACCTCCTGGCCCAGCTCAAGCTGGCCACGGTGACGACTCAGTCGGTCGCCGAGACCCTGCGCGTCGCGGGGCGCATCGACTTCGACGAGCAGCGGCTGGCGCGTATCGGTGCCACCGTTACCGGGCGCGTGACCCAGATCGATGCGCTACTCGGGCAGGCGGTCAGCAAAGGAGAGGTGCTCGCTCGCCTCAACAGCAGCGAACTGTCGACGCAACAACTGGCTTACCTCAAGGCGCGCGCCGAGCTTGAGTTGAACCGGCGCAATGCTGAGCGAGCCAAAGCCTTGTTCGACGCGGATGTGATTGGCGCCGCCGAATTGCAGCGGCGACAGAGCGAATATCAGATTTCGGTGGCCGAGACCCGCGCCGCCGCAGACCAGTTGCAATTGCTCGGCGTCAGCCCGGCGGCGATCGCCCGCCTGGGTAGCCAAGGCGCGGTGGATTCGGTGGTACCAGTGGTGGCGACGCTGGGCGGTGCGGTTGTCGAGCGCAGGCTGGCTCAGGGCCAGGTCGTGCAACCGGCGGATGTCCTGTTCGTGGTGGCCGATCTTTCCCGACTGTGGGCGGTGGCGGAAGTGCCGGAGCAACAGGTCAGCCAGGTCAGAACCGGGCAGACGGTGACGATCGAGGTGCCGGCGCTGGGTAACGAAAAACTGAACGGCAAGCTGATCTTTGTCAGCCAGACGATTAACCCCGAGACGCGCACCGTGCTGGTACGAACTGAGCTCGATAACGGCGACCGCCGCCTCAAGCCGGCCATGCTCGCCTCGATGCTGATCGAGGGCAAGCCGGTCGAGCGCATGGTCGTGCCGTCCAGTGCGGTGGTCCGCGAGAACGACGAGGATCATGTTTTCATTGCTGAGCCGGAAGATGCCTTCCGTCTCGTCCCGGTCCGCCTTGGGCCGGCGCAGGGCGGGCAGCGCGTGGTGCTTTCCGGCCTCAAGGGGCAGGAGCGGGTGGTGATTGACGGCGCCTTCCATCTGAACAACGAGCGCAACCGCAAGGAAATGGAGGGCTCGTGATTGAATCCCTAGTCCGTGGTGCGCTTGGGCAACGCCTTGTCGTTGCGGTGATCGCCGCCATACTGTTTTTCTTCGGCCTGGACGCGGCACGTAAACTGTCTGTTGATGCCTTCCCGGATGTGACCAATATTCAGGTCCAGATCGCCACCGAAGCGCCGGGGCGTTCTCCCGAGGAGGTCGAGCGTTTTGCCACCGTGCCACTGGAAGTGGCGATGACCGGTTTGCCCGGTCTTGAAGAGATGCGTTCGCTGAACAAGCCGGGTTTGTCGCTGATCACGCTGGTGTTTAACGACAAGACGGATCTGTATTTTGCCCGCCAACTGGTCATGGAGCGTCTGCTGGAAGTCGGCACGCGGCTGCCGGCGGGAATCTCGCCGGTGCTTGGACCGGTTTCGACCGGTTTGGGCGAGGTCTATCAATACACGCTGGAGCGTCCTGATGACGGTGATCGGGCGCTCAGCGAAGCGGAGCTGATGCAGCGTCGTACCGCCCAGGACTGGGTGGTGCGTCCATTGCTGCGCTCGATTCCTGGTGTTGCTGAAATCAATTCCCAAGGTGGCTTTGCCAAGCAGTATCAGGTCTTGGTGAACCCGGACAAACTGCGCCATTTCGGTCTGACTATTGCTGATGTCTATCAGGCGGTCGGGCGCAACAACGCCAATGCCGGCGGTGGCGTGCTGCCGCAGTACGCCGAGCAGTATCTGATTCGCGGCGTCGGTCTGGTCAAGGATCTGGATGATCTGCGCGTCATCGTGCTCAAGGAAAAGGACGGTGTGCCGGTATTTGTGCGCGATGTCGCCGAGGTGCAGATCGGCCATGAAGTACGCCAGGGCGCGGTAGTCAAGAATGGTACGACCGAGGCGGTTGGCGGCGTCGTGATGATGCTGTCCGGTGGCAACGCCAAGGCGGTGGTCGGCAAGATCAAGGCGCGGGTCGATGAGATCAACGCCAAAGGCATGTTGCCGGATGGCCTGAAAATCGTCGCTTACTATGATCGCTCGGAATTGGTCGATGCGGCGCTGTGGACCGTAACCAAAGTGCTGCTCGAAGGCGTGTTGCTGGTCGTCGTCGTGCTTTTCCTGTTCCTTGGCGACGTGCGTTCGTCGCTGATCGTCGTGGCGACGCTGGTGCTGACGCCGCTGCTGACCTTTGTGGCGATGAACAAACTGGGCATTTCGGCCAACCTGATGTCGCTCGGCGGATTGGCCATCGCAATTGGCCTCATGGTAGACGGCTCCGTTGTCGTCGTTGAAAACGCCTTTCTGCAACTGGGACGCAAGGCACAATCCGGCGAAAGTCAGTTGCGGATCATCCTGCATGCCGTCGTTGAAGTGGCGACGCCGGTCATCTTCGGGGTCGGCATCATCATTCTGGTATTCCTGCCGTTGATGACGCTGCAGGGGATGGAAGGCAAGATGTTCGCACCGCTCGCCTATACCATCGCCATTGCGCTCGCGATTTCGCTGATTCTCGCGATGACGCTGACGCCGGTGATGTCGACTTACCTGCTGAAGCCACCGGCCCACGACGGCGATCACGATACGAAGCTGATCCAGGCAATGAAGGTGCGCTACCTGAAGATGCTGCACTGGGCGCTGGGTAACGAGAAGAAGACGGTCGCGGTGGCGGTCGGAGCTTTCGTGCTGACGGTTGCGACCCTGCCTTTCCTTGGTACGGCTTTCATCCCGGAAATGAAGGAGGGCTCGGTCGTGCCTGGCATCAACCGGGTTCCGAATATTTCCCTTGAAGAGTCAATCAAGATGGAAATGGAGGCGATGCGTCTGGTCATGCAGGTGCCGGGCGTCAAGTCGGCGGTTTCAGGCGTTGGGCGCGGCGAGTCGCCGGCTGACCCGCAGGGACCGAACGAGTCGACGCCGATTGTCAGCCTCAAGCCGCGCAGCGAATGGCCGTCGGGCTGGACGCAGGATGACATTCAGGATGCCATGCGCGAGAAGTTGAAGGCACTGCCGGGTGTGCAGGTGGTCATGGCTCAGCCGATTTCGGACCGGGTTGATGAGATGGTTACTGGCGTGCGTTCGGACATCGCGGTCAAAGTCTTTGGCGACGATCTCGATCAACTGAGGAAACTGGCTGGCCAGATCGGCAAGGTTGCGCAGACCTTGCAGGGTGCGCAGGATTTGCGGATCGAGAAAGTCAGCGGTCAACAGTATTTATCGATCGAAATTGACCGGCAGGCGATTGCCCGCCTCGGCCTCAATGTGTCCGATGTCAACGACGTGCTGGAGACGGCCATTGGTGGCAAGGTGGTCACCGAAATCTTTGAGGGCGAGCGCCGCTTTCCCGGCGTCGTCCGCCTCCCCGAGCGTTTCCGCAACAATATTGAAGCGATCTCGAATGTCTTGATTACCTCGCCGAACGGCGCTCAGGTACGGCTTGTCGATGTCGCCAAAATTCACGTCATGGACGGCCCGGCGCAGATTTCACGCGAGTTGGGGAAGCGCCGTATCGTCATCGGTGTTAACGTCAAGGATCGTGACCTTGGCGGCTTCGTCGCCGAGTTGCAGCAGAAGGTTGAAGCGCAGATCAAGTTGCCGGAAGGTTATTACCTGGA